>JABICL010000011.1 GCA_018652265.1 Candidatus Peribacteria bacterium | reverse complement strand
ACATCTTTTTCAAATGTCTTCCAATCCTGACGCTTAAGAGCTGCATCGGAAACTTCTACCAAAGGAATATTTTTACCAATTTTTGGAATGACTAAACGATTATCTGGAGGAGATACCGTGATCATTTCTATAGAAGCACCAGCTGTAGGAAGGCTTGGAGGAAGAGGAAGAGCATCTTGCTTAGTTACTATTTCCAATGCAGAAGCCTCTAGTTGCAAAGACTCTGGCATAAGCCATGCAGTGAATATCTGAGAGAAGCTACTAAAATTAAGTGCTATAAATAGAAATGCAAATACAGAAGCAAAAGTTCCTGCAAATCGCAGCGTTCCCTTTGCATGTTTTATAACCGGAGCTTCTGGAATACTTCTGATCTCTTCTCTTGTATTTGCTTTTCCACTCTCTACAACCTCATCTACTTCTTCAATCAAAGAAATTTCTGGAATTTCATCCACATGTTCCAGCACAGAGTCACCAGGAAGAATTTTTATAATTCCACCTTCGGCATACTGCGCCCTTTCTGAGTTATATTTTGGCATGCTAGGATGTTTGTTTTTCCTCTTATTATAGCACAGATTAGGGCGATTAGGTATTTAAGACTTTAGGAGTTAGGGGCAAAGCAAGAACAAATATTTTAAGCCCTAAAGCCCTAAAGCCCTAAAGCCCTAAAGCCCTAAAGCCCTAATACCTACCCTTAACCTCCTTTATCCTTTCAACCAATTTTCCTCTAAGTTCTGCATTGCTCTCTCCAAGTATCTTGGCAGCAGCCAAGGCTGCATTCTTTGGATGTAGGACAGTCATCACAGGCACTTCGCTTGGCATCTGAAGTGTTGAATTGATATTTATCATAAATTCTTCACTATCTTTAAAAACAGGGCATGCAATCACTGGATGAACCGAGCTTCCAGCTACCACTCCAGAAAGACCGTTACTCATTCCTACACAGGTAATTATCACAGTAGAAACATCTGACTTGTTCAGCTCTTCTACTTTCTCTACCACTTTCTCTGGCACCTTGTGAGCGGAGGCAACTATCACCTCGGACTCTATACCTAGATCTGCTAACAAATTTTCTATTTTCTCTGCGTGTGGCTTATCCGATTCGGATCCTAGGAAGATTTTTACTTGCATGGTCGTATTCTAAGTGTCATATCGAGCGAAGTCGAGATATTGTTTGTAAATAGCCGCTCGCGTGCTTAAGGCGGTATATGCGACGAAATCAACATGGGATTGATCATATATTGGTACCCAAGAATGATTTCTTACGCAAAATACCGCCTGCACGCTTGCTACTTTTGATTTGGAATTTTTCCATATTTATAAAAAATTTGTTAAAGTGCACATATGGTTACATCAGATCAAATCAGCAAATTTCTTACAAACACGGTAGAAAAAACGGATTTCCAAGGCATAGGAGATAAGTATGAAGGCAAAGTACGAGATGTTTACACAAGTGGCGATAAAAGAATCTTAATTGCTACAGATAGACAATCTGCTTTTGACATCAGCTGGTGCACTATCCCGCTAAAAGGACAGGTATTAAACCAGCTAAGCGCTTGGTGGTTTGAGCAGATAAGCGACGTTATGCCAACACAAGTAGTCTCTGTACCAGATCCAAATGTAATGGTAGTAAAAAATCTAAAAATGGTTCCTGTAGAGATAGTAGTACGTGCATATCTCACGGGATCTACACAAACATCTGCATGGGTAAATTACAAAAATGGAATGAGGAAGTTCTGTGGAAATGATCTACCAGATGGAATGGTAAAAAATCAGAAATTAGAAGAAATTATAATTACTCCTACTACAAAAGCAGAAGAAGATGAACTCATAGATGCAGAAGGGATAGTATCTCAGGGATTAGCCACTCAAGAGCAGTGGGATGAAATAACAGAAAAAGCATTTGCACTATTTAAGAAAGGACAAGAGATTGCAGCAGACAAAGGACTTATACTTGTGGATACAAAATATGAGATGGGATACGATGAAGATGGAAAACTTACAATCGCAGATGAAGTTCACACTCCTGATTCATCCAGATATTGGAAAGCAGATACTTATGAAGAAAAATTTGCAAACGGAGAAGAGCCAGAAGCTTTGGATAAAGAATTCTTTAGACTATGGCTCAGGGAACAAGGATTTGAATATGGAAAAGAAAAGCCAGAAATTACAGACGAAGTAAGAGTAATGCTTGCAGGCAAATATATAGACTTATATGAAAGAATGACTGGTAAAGAATTCGAAGTGGAAGAAGAAGATGTAATTAAAAGAATTGAAAGCAATCTAAAATAATATGGCTCTACAGATAGGAATAGTCGGCTTACCAAATGTTGGGAAATCTACACTTTTTAATGCACTGTGTCGCAAGAGATCAGCGCAGGCACAGAATTATGCATTCTGCACAATAGATCCAAATGTAGGAGTAGTAGAAGTTCCCGATGAAAGACTGCAAAAAATTGCTGAGATTGCTAAACCAGAAAAAATTATTCCTACGAGCATAGAATTTGTAGATATCGCAGGCCTTGTAAAAGGAGCAAGTGAAGGTGAAGGCCTTGGTAATCAGTTTCTAAGCCATATAAGAGAGGTAGATGCCATAGCTCATGTTGTACGTGATTTTGCAGACTCAGATGTTATGCATGTGGATGGAAACGTAGATGCCAACCGTGATGAAGAAACTATAAAAATGGAACTCATACTTGCAGATCTACAATCTTTGGATAAAAAATTTGGGAAAGATGAAGGAAAAGCAAAAGTTGGAGATAAAGATGCAAAAGCACGAATGGATTTGATAGCTCTTTTAAAAGAAAATCTTTCAAATGGAAAATTAGCATCCGAAGTTGAAATGAACGAGGATCAAAAAATATTAGTTAAAGAATTATTTTTACTCACAGTAAAACCAATTATTTCGGTAATGAACACAGATGAAGAATCTATGAAAGAAGATAGCAAAGGAATCATAAAAATATGTGCAAAAATGGAAGATGATCTTATAGATCTTTCGAAAGAAGAAGCATCGGAATACATGTCTGAATTTGGAGTTAAATCTTCTGGGCTAGATAAACTAATAAAGGCTGCTTATGAAGCACTTGGACTTCAGACATTTCTTACAGCAGGACCAAAGGAATGCAGAGCATGGACAGTGAGAAAAGGGGCAAAAGCTCCAGAGGCTGCAGGATGCATTCATACTGATTTTGAGAAAGGTTTTATATGCGCAGAAGTTATAGATTACGATGATTTCGTAGAATGTGGAGGGGAAGCTGGAGCCAAAGAAAAAGGTAAAATGAGAAAAGAAGGCAAAGAATATGTAATGAAAGATGGAGATGTTGTTTTATTTAGATTCAATGTGTAACGATGTTTATTTCTAGACAAGAATCGTTTATATGTGAAAAATGTGGATTTGAAGTAGAAGTCCTTAAACATGGAACTTGCAGAAATCATTGTCCTAAATGTTTGTATAGCAAGCACGTAGATTCAGATGGGCCTGGAGATAGGGCTGCAAGTTGCCAAGGACTTATGAGATCTATTGGAGTAGAACAGGACAGCAAAAAGGGATTTGTGATTATTCATAAGTGCGAAACTTGTGGAATAGAAAGGAAGAATAAAGCAGCACCGGATGATGTTTTGTTTGATGACTAGTGGTTAGTAGTTGGTACATATATAATCTAAGTACTATGCCATTTTGGCAAAACTTGGAATTACTACCTTCATCTACTCGCGAGAAAGCACAAAACAAACCAAAGAGAAGCAAGGAAGAATATGCAGAGAGTAGAGAAAAAGTAAAAGATGGAGTAAAAGAGGCAAAAGAATCTAGAGAACAGAATGAATCTGTGGCAGAAGTAATGCTCTACATCGAATTTAATGAAGAAGAGCTAAAAGAAAAAATGATGAAAGAGAATTTGCAAGATACAGTTGGAGAATTTAGTAGTTATGACAAAAAACAATGGTCACAGCTTCAGCAAGCATTTGGAGAAAATAGATTTGATTTGATAGTAGAAAAATCAGATATAGGAGAACCTAATATCTCCATGAGAATTGATCTGCCAGAAGGTAATGTGAGAGAGAAAATACCTCTAAATAGCAGTCTCCAGGAAGCATTGATTACAAGGGCTACAGGCGAATTGTAGGCATTGACATACATGTCATTTTTACCCATAATATTCTACTATGCGGAAGCTACTAATCACTGCGCTTTTCGGTTTAGCTGTGTTCTCTATGAGCGCCCAGGCAATCGCTCAAGAAGTAATCACGCGTCCAAATGACCTGCTAAATAGAGCAGAGGCTGTCACAGCTGTAATCAGATCCAAAGAGCAATT
>JABICL010000015.1 GCA_018652265.1 Candidatus Peribacteria bacterium | reverse complement strand
TTCCATATCCACTTCCTGTTTCTATAACTGTTCCTTCCTGCATAGTATCTATTGCAAACTGTTGGATCATTTCTGCTGCAGGCTCTTGGACAGGATCACTAGGAGTTTCAGTTGGGATGAGGCTTGTATCTGTAATATCTACTACAGGTTCTTCCTCCACAACTTCCTCCACAACCTCTTCGGCTGGAGCTGTATTTTCTACAGTTCCATCAAATTTATGTACTTTGTCTTCGTTGTAGCCTGCAGTGAGAACATCCAGAGTTTTATTGCCATCGATGTCTCCTATAGCCAAACCAGAACCACTTGTTCCTCCTGAAAAAGTTTGAACCCCATATGATCCAGATTCATCCTGAGAAAGTACTCCTATACCTCCAGTAAGTTGTGAAAAAACAATATCGTCCTTTCCATCTCCAGTAAAATCAGCAGATTCAGATCCATATGGCATTGAAGCATTGTAAGTACCTGCATCTTCTAGAGTCATATCTCCATTCCCATGAAAAACATTTATTTGTCCAGAGTCATGATTCATCGAAGATGTATCTCCTTTTCCATCTCCATTGTAGTCACCAATAGTTGCAGAAGCTCCTCCCTTCCCTATGTTATGAGTACTTACTTCTGTAAAAGTTCCATCTCCATGTCCTTCAAACAGATGGCCTGTATTGTGTTGTCCTCCTACAAACATATCAACGTCTCCATCTCCATCTAGATCTCCAAGACCTGGAATTCCAGGTCTATACACTCCAGTGATTGTTTGAACTTGTGTGAAGCCATCTCCGTTACTTAAAAGGATAAGCAATTCACTTCTTGTCTGTGAAGTCACTACTGCATCAAATAGTTCATCATTATTCAGATCTTCTAAGCGTAATCTAGCTGGATGAGTCATTCCTCCAATTACATGTTCTTCACCAAAGGTTCCATCTCCATTTCCCATAGCATATACAATTTCGCCACCTGCAAAATTATTAAATACTATGTCTTGATTCCCATCTCCATCGATATCTCCAAAATCAACAGAGCATGAATCTTTACCAGTAAAGGTTTGCACATTATCGAATCCTCCATTGCCATTGCCAAGTGCGACTATTACTTCATCACTATTCATGCATGCTACTGCATAATCTCCCATTCCATCATTATTAATATCATCGATTGCAATATCAGAAGGATAATCCCCAGTAGATATGTCATCGCTGAATCCGATAATAGGGGAGAGGACTAATCTTTGCTCAGCAGTTTCTATTTGTCCGTTGAGTGATGGATTAGAATGCTCTCTTTCTCTTGAAGTTCTTGATTTAGATTTATTTCGAATTCTTCTTATTAATTTCATAATTTTCCTCTCTCCTTTCTCTTGTTTTGGAATTTCTTCTGATCCAAATGCAGCTGTTTCAGCAATATCACTATCAAATGCTTCATCTACAAGAGCTGCTTCTTCAGGATCTAGAGAGCGCACCTCTTTTTCTGCTAGGTCATGCTTCATGCTTACATCAGTAGTGTATGTTCCCGAATTTTCTCTAGAATTCTTCATAATACTTAATAGTTAGAGGATAAATGGCTAAACATAGCCATGGAACTAAGTACGCTACTAGAACATGAAACGAATGTAAAGCAAATTTGTCGGATAAAATGGACTACATGGTACAACATGAGAGTTCCTACATTCACTTTTTAAGTTACAGAAAAATGATTTAGATGTCCCAATTGGCTGTTTGTAAAATGATAAATCTAACATTCTTTACATCATCGCATATGGCAACATATCTCTCAAATGTGTGATCAATTCGTCTTGGGTCAAAATCTTCATATTTTTTTGCTGTAATATCTTCGTATGTAGAACCAGATTCAAAATGACCTGCTCCAAGAAGTATAACTCCACAGTCGCTTATGGGAATATCATTGACTAAATTCAAGGCATTTGTATGCATTTTTCTCATATCTTCAAGATGTAATTCTTTGAAAGTGTGTGTATTTCCACAAGCTTCAGCATTTGCTCGTGCAACTGATAAATCCCTCCTACCGCTATACTCCAAACTATGTATATCTAAATTAGGTAACTCCGTGTCTGATGCACAGAGAAATCTATCCATGCCTACATAAGTTCCAAAATTTCTATAAAGAGTGTAAGCATCCATTTCACTTATGAGCTTTCGTAAATTTGCATGCAGATTTCTGCTGGCCGTGAGACTTCTCTGTGCATCAGCAAAAAGCTGTTCATTGTGTAGAAGCAATGCATATTGATCTTTGCTTGCCTGATAATCACTTTTTCTCTCTGGAAGAAATATAATTTTATCAATACCTATCGTTTCGACTAGTATTTTTAGTATGCCAACAATCTCATTTTGATGAGCAATCCACTTTTGAAACTGTGCATCGCTCATTTTTTCTGCTTCTGAAGGAGTTCCATGATTTTGTTTTACACATATACAAAGTCTTTCAGCTCCCACTTTGTTTAGGTCCCCAACTACAGAGCCAAGGGAAGAAATATTGGATATGGAATCATCTGCCACTTTCTCGATTTCATTTTGAGCTTGAGAAAGTGGTTTCATCAACATGTTACCATCAGCTTCAACGAGCCAAGTGTCACCGAATTCTTCAATCGATGTAATATTTTTGAAAGAAGAAGTAATTTCTTCTGCAGTAGTCACAGGAGTGTTGGACCACACTAGAAGACGCTGGCCTATATTTGTAATTTGCTCAGCTACTTTTTTTGATAGACCACCATTATCATCAGGAATACTAAACTGTAAATTGTCAGAATCATCTGATTGCAACCTAAGAAGTGCTGATAATGATTTAATCATTTTTTGTCTTACTTCTGCACACAATCTTACCCCTACTGGCAATGCATTGATATCATTAAATGCAGTCGGTTTAACACCAGGGGCAATTGAAATTCTTTTCCATTGTTCATTTTTTTTGGATACCTCAATTTCATCTGGAATCCAGATCTCTAATGTTCCAATGGTTTGATCTCTATGTGTTAGAACATTTTCACCAAAATGAATATCCTCTATTCTCATATGGTGATAATAATATATTTATTTAATTTAGTCAATCTAGTGTATCTGAAAAAATCCCTGTTTTTAAGTCAGGTACACTTGGTATTGAGAACAATATAAATTGCGATGGGGGGGGGTATTTTGCAGAGTCTTGAGTGATGATTGCATGAATGAAATGAATGTAAAGCAAATTTAGCAATTTGCTCTATGAGCTTGACAGCATGTATTTATCTTATATACGCTGCTCCTCCTATGATTAATAAAGTAAATACAAATGAAGCTTTTACAAGTGTTTCTCCAGTTGAAAAAGAGGCTAGTTGGAATAGGGGAGATTGTTTTACTTGCAATACTCATCCTACTGAGGTTGATATTCATCTTCAGCGCTTAGAAGCACTTGTTAGTGCAACTACTTCTGGAGTTGGTTGTGGAACATCTGATTCTTCTGGTTGTGTGATAGATGAGGGCATTACAGATGTAAATGGTTTAAGTGATAAAGATTTATCAGGGATAGATGATGTTTTTTCTAGGCATGAAGAAGAATTAGGAGATGATCTTGAAAGTTTATTAGTAAATACTCATGCAGAAATAGATTCTTCTATTTCTAATGACAGAAGTGCTAATGCACAACCTAAATTGCATGACAGTAATGAGCAGCAATTTTTTGCTTATCAACCTGATCCAGATATGGAGACTGCTGGTTATGAAAAAGATATTTTGAGTTCAGGAGAAAGTGTATTTCATACAGTAGAAGAGTTAGATAGGATATAAAATCCACACTGTTCACATATCTATATTCCACATGTAAGATATATTCCATGCAGTCTAATCACTCGCAGATTTTTATATCACTCACACTTTTAACGTTTGTGGGTTTTTCTGGGTGGATAATTGCAAATGATTTTTCGATATATGTTCCATCTTCCGATGTTGTATTTGGATCTGGTACAGAACAATGTGACGATGGAAATAATTTAGATGGAGATGGATGTTCTAGTGCATGTCAAAATGAAAATTTATGTGACGGATCTTTTCCAGATGGAGAGCTAGATAATGGAGAGGAGTGTGATGATGGAAATGGTCTAAATACAGATGCTTGTGATAATTACTGTCGTATAACTATATGTGGAGACAGAATTATTCAAAGTCCAAATGGTAGGGGACAGGCTGAGGTTTGTGATGATGGGAATAGTGCAGTTGGTGATGGATGTAATTCTGTATGTACTCTGGAAATTGCTGATGAGTGTGGGAATTGGGTAACAGATGGCACTGAAGATTGTGACGACGGAAAGAGGTGTAATAACAATGGTGATCCTTGTTACAGTAATGCAGATTGTTATGGCAGTGGAACTTGTGGAACTTATGCTGGAGATGGTTGCGGTGGATCTGGTGGGACTCCTCCAGAAGTTTGTGACAATAGTACAGATGATGATTGTGATGGAGATACAGATTGTGATGATTCTGATTGCACGAGTCATCCATCATGCTTCGTAGGTGCGCCTGCATCTTGCGACTACTGTACTGCTTGTGAAAATTCATATGCAGAAACATGGACTATGACATTCGATGCATCTGGTGTAACTGGCAGTTGTGGTTCAGCAGACTGTAGTAATTACACAGGTACTTTCTATCTTAGAATGCATGATCAGGCATCGTATTCAAATTGTAATTGTGATGGTGGTTTCTGTTGGTCAGATGCAGCAATGAATAATGATGATTGTAATAATAATGGTAATAAATGGACTTTAACTCCAAATGTAGTTACTGATCGTTGGGAGCTTGTAACTGGTGGCACCAGTGAATTGGTTACATATTACAAAGCTGGAGGATTATGGGATTGTGATGGCACCAATATTCTTACTTTGGATAATTCGAATATAGATCCTATGTGTAGTGGATGGCCTTCTAGCGTTACACTTACTCCATCTGCCAGTAATGTAACGTGTCAGTCTGGAAAGACGTGTGGTAATTCTTCTGTGGAATATGATACTAATACAAGTACATATGAAGAGTGCGATGATGGTAATACAACTTCAAATGATGGTTGTAGTAATGCTTGCTTACTTGAATGGTGGTATCTTCCTGGTTCGGAAGTTTGTGACAATGGAACAGATGATGATAGTGATTCGCTAATAGATTGTGAAGATCCAGGTTGTCCATATGGACATAAATGTGGAGCAAATGGATTAAGATGTGCTTCTGGATCATGTGCATGTCCTGGCGGAACCACAGAATCTAATTGTACTGACACAAATGATAATGATTGCGATGGTTCTACAGACTGTGCAGACTCAGATTGTTCTGCTGATCCTGCATGTGGAGGCGGAGGCGGAACTCCAGAAGATTGTGATGCAGCAGGGGATGAAGACGGAGACGGAGATGAAAACTGTGCAGACTCAGATTGTCCAAATGGAACTACTTGCGCAGCCAATGGAATGCAATGTGCTTCTGGATCTTGCACATGTCCTGGTGGTTCTACAGAAACTGCATGTGATGATTTGAGTGATAATGATTGTGACGGATCTACTGATTGCTCAGACGCAGATTGTTCTGCAGATCCTGCATGTGGAGGCGGAGGCGGAACTCCAGAAGATTGTGA
>JABICL010000002.1 GCA_018652265.1 Candidatus Peribacteria bacterium | reverse complement strand
ATCCATATCCTATAGTTAGATCGGGTTATATTGATTGTGAGTTTGGATGTAGCGATGGAGCATGTAATAGTGGATCAACTTGTAATCCTTCGTGTAATGCAAATGAATGTGAGGAATGTAGAAATGGTGAATGTATTTCTAAATGTAATTCCCATGAATTCTGTAGCAATGGAAATTGTATAGAAAAAACGTGTACAGATTCAGATGGAATGGATGCATTTACTAAGGGGACTGTAACTCTGAATTATAATTTTGGCGGTAGTAATTCATTCACAGATTTTTGTTCAGAGAATAATGGGATTACTAGTTTGGGTGAGTATGTGTGTAGTGGAGTTATTCCTGCTGTAAGAGGAATAAATTGCGAGCTTGGCTGTAGGGATGGGGCTTGCGTACATGATTCTGGTCCACAGCCACAGCCAGATCCAGTGCCAGAGCCACCACAGCCAGATCCTATTCCAGAGCCACCACAGCCAGATCCAAATGTTTGTGATCCTGCATGTAATCCAGATGACTGTGAAGAATGTTTCAAAGGACAGTGTTATACATGGTGTGAACCTTACTTCTGTGGAGTTTGTGATGGACGTGGGGGATGTACTTATTCATGTGAGCCAGGTCGTGATGATTATCCTAATCCTCATCCTCCTACTCCAAGTCCACAGCCAGATCCACATCCAAGTCCTGATGCCGATCCATTTGCATCCAGATTGCCAGAAGAAGAATTTTATGATTACGAAGAAGATGAATCCAGAGGATTTCTAGAATGGGCAACTGATATTTTCAATCACGATGACGATGATGGTTATGATGAAGACCAAATAATTTTGGATGATTGGCAGGATTATTATGAGAATGAGTATCCAGAAATATCAGAGGATCAAGTAGCTGCAATAGTTGAGCTTAATGAAATGGGAGTGATAACAGGAGATGGTGATACGGGTGATCTAAGGCCTGCAGATCCAGTTAATAGAATTGAGTCTATAGTTATGTTCAATAGAGCATTTGATATAGAAACAGATGAAGATCCAGAGCCTCTGCCATTTGGAGATACTGAGGATAATTCTTGGTATCACGGATATCTAGATGCTGCGATAGATGAAGGAATGGTAAATCCAAATAATCCAGACTTTAGGCCTAGTGATACTTTGAATCTCGCAGAGACTCTTAAACTTCTAACTGTATCTTCTGGATATGCATTCCAGAGCCAAGAAACAAATGCTGATAACTGGTATGACCCTTATGTTGATATTGGCATAAGCCTTGGTATTACTGATCCTGGTGATGATGTTTCTGAAGAAGTAACCAGAGGTGAGTTTGCAGAGATGCTCAGTGTTATATTGGATTGATAATCAGAGAATTTGTAAATAATTTTTATGGCGAAAGAAATCGCAGAAAATTTTAAATTTTAAATGTTAAATTTTAAAACAATTTTCAATGATTCATTGATTCAATCACACGTAAATCTTAATGCTTTCCTCGAGTGAGTCCTGAGCTTGTCGAAGGACGAATCGAGAGGTGTAGTTTCCAAAATATCCATTTGATACGTATAATGAAAGTATGCGAAAAAGATTCTTATCTGGATTTATATTTTTTATTATTGCTTTGGTACTTGGTTGGCAGCTTGGTGTTCAGGTAGAAAGAAAAACAACAGAGGTTAGACTTGCAGAGATGGAAGCAAAATTTGCTTTGTCTGGATCTGGAGTTACCTTTTTGGAAGATCCAGAAGAGGAAGTAGATTTGTCTATTATGTGGACTGTATGGAGACTTCTAGACAAATATTATGTAGATCCAGAAGAGCTTTCTATAGATCAGATGCGCTTCGGTGCTGTAAGTGGACTTGTTTCATCTATGGGTGATCCGTATTCCGCTTTTATGACGCCAAAGGAAAGTACAGATTTCCATCAGGCTCTTGGAGATAGTGAGTTTGGAGGAATAGGTGCTGAGCTAACCGTTAGAAGTGGACAGATAGTAGTAGTTGCTCCACTTAGGGGTACTCCAGCAGCGCAGTCAGGCCTTAGGCCTATGGATATAATTTTAGAAGTAGATTCAGTTTCGGTGGAGGGTATGGATTTGCATGCAGTTGTAGATTTAATTCGTGGAGAAAAGGGAACGGATGTGATCTTAAATATATTTAGACCATCTGAAACTAAAAAAATGGATATCTCTATTACAAGAGATCAGATACTTGTTCCAAGTGTGGAATATGAAATTATAGAAACTGGTACCGGAAGCGTGGGATACATCGCTCTAAATAAATTTGGAGATGAAACTGTGCAGGATTCTAGAGAAGCACTTAATTCTTTTGAAAATAAAGATATAGCGGGAATTCTACTTGATCTTAGATTCAATGGCGGAGGTTACTTAGATGGGGCTATAGATATAGCATCGTTTTTCTTGCAAACAGAAAAGATCTTGAGTGTTCATAGGCGTGGAGAGGAAATAGAATCTCACTTTGCATATGGATCACCTATAACTCCAGATATGCCTGTTGTGGTACTTATAAATGAAGGTTCAGCTTCAGCTTCCGAGATAGTTGCAGGAGCACTGCAAGATCACAGTAGAGCGAAGGTGGTTGGAGCTAGTAGCTTCGGAAAAGGAACTGTCCAGGAGGTTATGGATCTACCTGGAGGATCTAGCCTTCGTGTGACTGTAGCTAAGTGGAAGACTCCTGGCGGTAGGGACATAGGAAAAGAAGGGATAGAGCCTGACTTGATGGTTGATATGACTGTGGATGATATAGCAGAGGGTTTAGATCCACAGAAAGAGGCGGCTATGAGATTATTGTTTGATGAAGATTTGTAGCTTTCCTCGAGTGAGGCCAGCACCTTCGCAAAGGTGATGGTCGAATCGAGAGGCAGTATTATCATTAACCTCTCCACTCGTCAGCTGCGACTGACTCGGTCGAGGGGAGCCTGCGCTCTTAATATTCAAATATCTCACTTTCCTCAAAAAACCTCTTCACTTCTATCTCTGCATTCTCTTCGCTATCTGATGCATGAGCTATGTTCATCATTTTGCATGTAGCAGAATCTTTGTTTCCGAATTCGTCACGGATAGTTCCTGGAGCGGCTTCTGTGCAATCTGTAACTCCTAAAATTTCTCGTGTCTGTTCTATTACATTATCTCCTTCTAAAACCATAGCAATCACAGGGGTCATACTCATGAAGTTTTCTACCTCCGGAAAAAATGGTTTGTCTGCTATGTGAGCGTAGTGCTCTTTTAAAATTTCGCTACTAAGTTTAATCATCTTGCATGCTAGAACTTTGAATCCTGCATCTTCGAATCTAGATAGAACTTTTCCGCAACATTTTTTTGTTACAGCATCTGGCTTGAGTAGTATTAATGTTTTTTGCATGCGTGCATTGTAAGGGTTGGAGTTGATAATTGAAAATTAATAAATAAGATTAATACATAAAAGGTAGCCCAAGCCGTGGTTCGAGCACGACTTGGGCTGAATGTAGATGAGAGCCTGCTTCAACTTGTTAAGTGCTGAGCGGCTCATGCGAGGATCCCGCTAAAAATCCATCAGCACATCATCTGCATTCCATGATTGGGACTTTATATGTGTGACTTATGACTAGTCCAACAATTTCTCCAGTTCTTTTTCATCTTCTCTATCCCCAATAACCACAAGCTTAAATCTCTCTGGTGTGAATAATTTGGCAGCTACAGAATTTATATCTTCTTTCTGCACAGAATCTACTTTTTGGAAATAATCTTCTATATCCATCATTCCACGATCTGTGCCTGAGTACAGAAGCTGTTGTCTTCCATAGAAGTGGGCACGTTCTTCTGAATCTTCCAGAGACAGTGCCAATTTTCCTTTCAAAAATTCTTTTGCTCTTTTTACTTCTTCATCTGTTACTCCGTCTTTAGCTGCTAAAAGCAATTCATCTTTTATAGCAGTTATAGCTTCATCTAGTCTCGATTGATCCACTCCAGCTCGTACAGATAATGCGCCTGTGTCCATATAGTTGTCTGTAGAGGATGCTACGTAATAGCAAAGTCCACGCGCTTCCCTGATTCGCAAAAACATTCTGGAGCTCATATTTCCTCCTAAAATCACATTAAGTACATTCTGTGCGAAGTAGTTATCAGATAGTGCTCCTTCGGCACCTACTCCGAGAACTAGATGTGATTGTTCAGTTTTTTTACTTGCAAGCATTACTTTCTTTGTAGGTTTGTTTTCTAGTGCTGGGAATTCTCTTTGCTTTGTTCCAGATAGTCCTCCAAAGAATTTTTCTCCAAGCCTTATAGATTCTTCTTCGGTTATGTTTCCTGCAAATACCAGAACCATATTGTCTGGTGTATATAAGAGATTCTTATGGGCCATAAGAGAGTTATGATCCACTGCTTTTATAGTCTCTTCTATTCCTATCGTGTCCCAACCAAGAGGCTGATCTCCGTACATTAGTTCTTCGAAGTCCCATCCTGCTTTGTACATCGGAGTGTCTTCGTACATGCGTAGCTCTTCTATGATCACTCCACTTTCTTTCTTTGCCTCTTCTTCTGGAAGTGTGGCATGTAGGAGCATGTCAGAAAGCACATCACATGCTGTCTCTGTGTGACTATCTGTAATCTTTACGTAATATCCTGCGTATTCCTTACCAGTAAATGCATTAAAACTTCCACCAAAACTATCTATCGCCATACTTACCTCTGCAGCATTTTTGTAAGTCTTTCCACCTTTGAAGAACATGTGTTCTAGGAAGTGACTTATTCCTCGCTCTTTCTGAGTCTCATACCTAGACCCTGCTCCTGCAAATACATGAACTGTGACGGACTCTGTTCCTTTTGAGGTTGCAGTAAGAACAGGGAGTCCACATTTAAGAGAATTTAGTTTGTACATTGGCTTGATTCTACAGCATTACCTCCAATCCGTCCCATTTACCACTGGGGAATCAAGGTCTATCCAGTTAAATACGCCTACTCCATCGGTCCAAGTTATATCTCCAGAAGAATTAGGACTTCCTGGATCATTTATGCTTATTTGTAGATAAACGTTTGGATGTGAGCCAGAAAGACTTACATCTGCAGAAAGAATCAGTTTCTGTACACTATCTATAGCTCCTATAGATTCATCAATAGAGTCACATATTATTCTTGGCCTTATAAAACTGCACGAAGTGGAATTATTTAAGCCATAAGTTCTTAGTTTAATATTTGCAAGTTCTACAGCAGACGGAGAATTTACAGAGAAAACAAGAGATGTGATGGCTGGATTTGCAGATCTGGAATTTATTGATTGAGATTCGAAATTAAAAGAGGCAATAGGCCTATTTGTTCCTATACCAAATACCCCAGAGGCGTTTCCACTATTTGTTATAGATTTTATTCTCGCAAGAGATGTTTCGTGTGCCAGAAAATCTGGCCCAGATTTATCTATGGATGCAGTTTTATTCGACCATAATCCAATGGCATTCACGCTTATATCTGTTACTTGTAATTCTTCTCCACTTATACCTCCGCTTTCATTTTGTTTCATGCGCGTTCTTATTGCTATAGATACCTTGTCATCTTTATCTATGAAATAAGCTTTTTGTGAACTTATATCGAGAGTGAATACGTTTTTATTCGAAGATTCGGCTATATCCAAAGTTGCAGATCCAAGTATGTATCCAAATTCATCTATAACTTCCATAGACGAAAGTGAAGAAGCTTCTGAATCTAAAGTTATGGTAAATCTTCTTATGTGAATAGGTTCATCGCCTGAGGAAAGTCCAACAGTTGCAATAACGGAATTATTTGTTCCAAGCAGAAGAAATTTGCTTAAAGCATCTATATTTGGAAGTGGCAGAGTAGGTTCAAATTTTTGGTTTGGCATAAAATCAGTGCCTTCTAATGATTTAGGCGTTATTTTTTTCGGACTATATCTGTCTGCCGATCTTCTTCTTGCTCCAAATTTTATAGTTTCTCCAGACATTCTTATTGCCCTAGAAGTAATCCTTCTTTTCTTTCGTACGTTTCTATTTCTTACCTCTTTCTTGTTTTCTCTTTGAGCTAGTCTTATCTCCATTCTTTGTTTTATTCTAAGCAGCCTATCAGATCTATTGGCGCTAACAGGGGTAGCGATGGTTATAGAAAAGAAAAATAGCGCGAAGAAAAGTAGTCTAATATTCATAACCTAATTATAACTCTTTTTAAGTTAGAAGCTGTTAAACAGGCATTAATTTTCCTTCTACTTGAAATGCATCTTCTATGTTAGCGCCAAGTGCTTTAGATACCTTGAAAGCTAGAAGTACGGATGGATTTGTGTGACCATTTTCAATGCTCATGATTGTTTGTCTGCTGACACCAACGCGAATAGCAAGCTCCTCCTGAGTCATGCGTCTTTCGAACCTAAGTACTCTTATACGATTTTTGATGGTCATGTCAGCCATAATTTCTATTGAAAATAGTTATAAAAGATTAACCTTACTCGAAGGTCTGGCGCATTCTACTTATGAGAAGAAAATACGCAAGCATTTAATCTGTGGAATGACTTGACTGAAGTAGTTGTGAAGTTGTTTATAGAGTTTTTTTTATTATTTTTTTAAATTACTAACCGACAGTAAAATTTGAAATATAGTAGCGAACTAATCACTACTCACTACCCACTAATCACTACTAATTTGAACTGAATAATCTTAGCGGTGGGGGAATTAACATTGACACCCTTGGTGTACGAAGGTACACTTCCGCCATGCTTACGAGACTTAACTCATTTGAGACTATAGGACTTAAATCTGAGCTTGTGACAGTAGAAGTAGATGTTCCACCACATCTAACAGGATTTACTATTGTTGGACTTGCAGATACTGCTGTTCAGGAAAGTAAAGTGCGCATAAGAAGTGCATTACAAAATAGTGGATGTGAATATCCTTGTGGAAGAAGGATTACAATAAATCTTGCCCCTGCAGATATAAAAAAAGTTGGACCTCGTTATGATCTTCCGATGGCACTCGGAATACTTATAAGTTCAGGAACTTTGGATTTAGATCCAGCATCTCTTTGCGATACTGTTTTTATAGGTGAGCTTGCGTTAGACGGTTCACTAAGACATGTAAGTGCTTTGCTTCCTGTTGTGTTGGCTGCGAGAGATAAAGGAATGAAGCGCATAGTAGTTCCAGAAAGCAATGGCGCAGAAGCAGCGCTAGTTCCGGGATTGGAAGTTATTGCTCCAAAAAATCTAAGTGAGTGCTTGAAAATACTTTGTAGACAAATAGAAATACCAAAAATATCTATTCCGGCATCTGCAAATATTCAGTCCAATGATTCTCTGATAGATTTCTCTGATGTGCGTGGACAAGAACAAGCAAAGAGAGCCTTGGAGATTGCTGCTGCAGGTGGACATAATGTTCTTATGAATGGAGCGCCCGGAGCAGGGAAGACTCTGCTTGCAAATGCGTTCCGTGGAATACTTCCTCCTCTTACCAGAGAAGAATCACTAGAAGTCACTCAGATATATTCTGTTGCAGATTTATTACCTAGAGATGTGCCACTTATAAATGAAAGGCCATTTCGATCCGTTCATCACACTGCAAGTAGTGTGAGTATAGTTGGTGGTGGTAGGGCTCCAAAGCCTGGCGAGATATCTCTAGCTCATCATGGTGTTTTGTTTATGGATGAACTTGCTGAGTTCCCAGCAAACGTAATGGAAGTTCTTAGGCAGCCACTCGAAGATAGGCGCATTACTATAACTCGCGCAAATGGGTCAGTAACTTTTCCTGCAAGTTTTATATTGGTAGCTGCTATGAATCCTCCAAGCTTCAGTATTAGAAATCGTAAAAATAGAATTAGTAAACCCCTTATGGATAGAATAGATTTGAATATAGATATTCAGCCTGTGGATGTAGAGGATCTTCGTAGTAAAAGATCTAAAGTGTCTGAATCTTCTGGTGAGATTTTGCAGAGAGTAATAAAAGCACGAAAAAGACAGACGGAGAGATTTAAGAATTTGCGAATATCTGTGAATGCGCAGATGAATGTAAAAGATTTGGAAAAATTATGTGAGCTTGATACTGAAAGTGAGGAGCTAATTATTCGTTCTGTCAGGCAGTTGGGCCTCTCTGTGAGGGGTTGTCATAAAATCGTGAAATTAGCCCGTACCATTGCGGATTTGGCAGATTGTGATGATATATGCCAACGACACGTTGCTGAAGCCATACAATACAGACACAGTCATGTACCTATTTAGAAAATATGCAAAGGTTTTCTCTAAAACCCCTTGACTTGAACTTTTTAATGAATACGATACGTAGGCTGTAGAGGATTTCGGCGTGGTTTCAATGTGAAGCAGCGAAAAGTTCATTCACACTATCGTAGAGTAGAGAATTAATATTTCTTAAAGCCATAGAATATAATGCTCATTTTGAGTCTTCAAGATAGCGGTATTCATATACTTGCTATCTGTTTTGAAGAGTTTTTCGCCTTAACTTCGAAAGAAGTTTTGGCAACTATTGATCCTTTTATAAGGATCGCCTGAACCAAGCTTTTCATTTTTTTGAAGAGTTTGATCCTGGCTCAGAGTGAACGCTAGCGGTGCGCCTAACACATGCAAGTCGAGCGCCCAGCACCTTTTTTATCTAAGTTGTCGTAAGACTCTGGTAGAAAAAGTGCTGGGAGCGGCGGACGGCTGAGTAACACGTTGGAACCTACCCCGAACTCAGGGATAACACACCGAAAGGTGTGCTAATACCGGATAGTCTCGTAAGAGTAAAGATTTTTCGGTTCGGGAGGGGCCTGCGGCTTATCAGCTTGTTGGTAGGGTAAAAGCCTACCAAGGCTATGACGAGTAACTGGTCTGAGAGGACGACCAGTCAGAATGGGACTGAGACACGGCCCATACTCCTACGGGAGGCAGCAGTGAGGAATCTTCCGCAATGGGCGAAAGCCTGACGGAGCGACACCGCGTGAAGGATGAAACCCTTTTCGGGCGTAAACTTCTGTTCTGAGGGAACAAATTTTTGAGGGTACCTCAGGAGAAAGCACCGGCTAATTCCGTGCCAGCAGCCGCGGTAAGACGGAAGGTGCAAGCGTTACTCGGAATTACTGGGCGTAAAGCGTCTGTAGGCGTTCTATTAAGTCTGGCGTTAAAGCGCAGAGCTCAACTCTGCGTACGTGCTGGAAACTGGTGGAATTGAGCAACTCAGAGGCACCTGGAATGCTGTGTGTAGGGGTAATATCCGTTGATACACAGTGGAACGCTAAAAGCGAAAGCAGGGTGCTGGGGGTTAGCTGACGCTCAGAGACGAAAGCGTGGGTAGCGAACGGGATTAGATACCCCGGTAGTCCACGCCCTAAACGATGCGTGCTCGATGTGGGGGAACGTTCGATCGATCC
This sequence comes from Candidatus Peribacteria bacterium, assembly GCA_018652265.1. Classification (GTDB taxonomy): domain Bacteria; phylum Patescibacteriota; class Gracilibacteria; order Peribacterales; family Peribacteraceae; genus JABICL01. Next base: position 77,007 of record JABICL010000002.1, on the reverse strand, counting down.
TCCGTGTCTAAGCTAACGCGGTAAGCACGCCGCCTGGGGAGTACGGCCGCAAGGTTAAAACTCAAAGGAATAGACGGGGACCCACACAAGCGGTGGAGCATGGGGTTTAATTCGATAATAAGCGGGGCACCTCACCCGGATTTGACATCTTAGGAATTTTCTAGAAATAGACGAGTGCCGCAAGGAACCTAATGACAGGCGCTGCACGGTCGTCGTCAGCTCGTGCCTTGAGGTGTGTTGTTAAGTCAATGAACGAGCGCAACCCTCATCCTGTGTTAATTTCCCACAGGAGACTGCCGGCTCCAAGTCGGAGGAAGGTGAGGATGACGTCAGATCAGCGTGGCCCTTACATCCGGGGCGACACCCATGCTACAATGGCCAGTACAGCGGGCAGCCAAGCCGTAAGGCGGAGCGAATCCCTTAAAGCTGGCCCAAGTTCGGATCGAAGGCTGAAACTCGCCTTCGTGAAGTTGGAATCGCTAGTAACCGTGAATCAGCCATGTCACGGTGAATATGTTCCTGGGTCTTGTACTCACCGCCCGTCAAGTCATGAAAGGTAGAAGCACCCTAAGCACCTTTATCCGCCTCGGCGGAGGGGTACCACGGTGAAGCTACTGATTGGGACTAAGTCGTAACAAGGTATCCGTAGGAGAACCTGCGGATGGAACACCTCCCTACCAGGGAATATATAGATCGACATTGGTTTTGAGAGGAAACTTGATCAACCAATGCTTGCTTTTTGTAAGCAAAACATTCCGTGGTGATCAGTACCTGGTGCGGCCACCATCTCTCCTTGCGTGAGGGACACCGTGGTTGCATCAGATTCTGATCATCGCGGTCGGTACTGAAGAAATATCTCTCTACTCTACGATGGTGTGTTTTTGGAGTACAATAATATTCAAGTTATGTACGTTATACAGTTAGACAGCGGGAAAAAGATTGTTTCTATGAGCGTCGTAGAAAAGATGGCACTGCTTGTTATCATATTTGGGATGTATTACGTGGCATACGTAATAATCGCTCAGGAACTTGGAATGCTAGAAAGATAGATATGTTAAGAATCTGATTCCATTTCCTGTATAGCCTCCCAAACAAAGCTTCGTGTAAATACGGGAACTTTGTTCATAACTTTGCTGAGGATTTTTCCAGACTCGATGCAGTCAGGAAGTTCGGCTATTTGCCTGAGAACTTCATTTCTTTGAGCGCGTGAAGTCTTGTATGTATATACAGAAGAGAGGAATTGATTTGTTCTTCTAACAATTTCTCTTGCATTCATACATTGCTTTTGAGCTTCTGCAGGCACACTTGCGATCTGTGTGATTGGAAGGAATCTGTTTACTTCGGCTAACATTTTTGATGCAGTTTTAATCTGCTGCGCTTCCACTACTTCTTTGGATTGTTCTAAGCTGAATGCAACTGATCTAAGAATATTTTTTATAGACTTAATAGAATTCTTTTCTACAGCCACTTCATTAAGTTCGTTGTTTTCCAGAACAGAAGAAATAGCAATAGATATGCCATTGAAGGCGTCATATGCGTTTTCTATTTGTCCTTCAGAAATCAAGCTTTCTATGTTTAGAAGCGCATCACTAAGTAAATATAAATCAATTTGATCCATTGAAAGCTCAGATGTTGAAAGCTCTGCAGATGTCTCTAGAACTGCTTTTTTGGCTACATACAATTCTGAGTGGGGGAGAGCAGAAGATACAGTAGAATTAGAATCTATTAGAGAATCTGTTAGAAGATCTCTAGTGTCTGCATCAGTATTTTCTGCTATTTCCTGCATTTCAGATTTATATTCATCTAATTGCATTTGAGCAGCTTCTTTCTCTCCGGTTTTTAGTAGTGCTACCGCTTCGTTCAATCTTGTTTTTGCATTTCTAAGCTTTTTTTCCTGCTTAGGCTTTTCCCCAATGGTGAGTAGTAAATCTATTGCCTCAGATGCTCTTTTTACTGAATAGAATGCAGATGTTGGGAGGATGCCAGCCAAAGATTCAGCATGTAATTGTTTCCTTTCTGCAATCTCGGTTCTGTGAACTGCATCTCGTGAAAGATTTTCTTTTGTCCAACTTTCATTTTTTATTGCACTTGTAACTATGTGTCTCTGGGTTTGGCTTTCTGGAAGAAGTGACAACTGATCTCCTTGAACTAGGTATGTGTTGCCGGCAGCTCCTGTTGCAAAAACATTTGCAGACCTGTGAAATACTTGGACAGTGCTTTGTTGAGGATCTGCAAGAATATTTACGCTGCCTTGTTTTATGGTGACTGTACCTTGAGGAATGGTAATTTTAGATTCTCTGGATAGAGCATCAGATAGAAAGCTAGAAACCCATATTTGACCATATATAACACGTGCTATTGATCTGTTGGCAGAAATATCAAATGCAGTCTCTCTGAGGTTTATCTCGGTGTTTTCAGCAATTCTTAGTATTGCATTATCTCTAAGGACAACAGTTGCTTCGCTATCTGCACCAGTTCGAATTGTTACCGCTTTGGATAGATCTATTTGCTCGGATACCGGTGACCATTCTGCTCCATCTATAGTCGCTACAAATCCTTTTGTAGGGATAAGTAAGCTCTGAGATTCAGCTAGCGTAGGAGTTGCTATGAACAGTGCTGGAGTAATTCTAAGGAGAAGTGCAAATATAACTGTTGCGGATGCAAATCTAACAAGTCGTGGCTTAAAAAGCATTGCAAATGATTCTTGTATTTCTAACCCTCTAGGCGCACCTGAAATTCTGTGAATAATTTCTCTTTTTAGAATATCTATGACATTTGATCCAGGAGAAAGAAAATTTCTTGTACTAGATAATGCTTCGTTAGTTTTATTTTGTGAAATTCTATTTAAAACCTCTGATCGCAAATCAGAAGACGGATTGAAAGATTTTACAGTTATATCTTTTACCATCCTTCCCTCTATGCGCTTGAGTATGTTTTTACGCATTTTAGCCCTATTTGTGAGCTTTTTTGCTTCTACAAGCCGTTTTATGGTTCTTTCTAATTTCATATTTTGGTCGCAAATCTGGCAATGTTTAGAACGTTATTATTCGTAGATTGTTACGTAAATAGTTGGCTTTCTTGAGGATAAATTTTGTTCACCCCACTTCGTCCGCCACGGCGGACTTCGCGGGGCTCGCCCTACTTCGCTCCTTTGGGCTACGCCGCGGCGGGCCCTATATTTATGGCAGATCTTCTTTCATGGATGCTGGTAAAAATTCTTTTAATTTCTTGAGAGCTCTGTGCTTTAGAATCCTTACACTTCCTTCTCGTATTTTTAACGACTTTGCTATTTCTACATTTGAGAGTTCACTCATAAATGAAAGTAGCAATATTTCTCTATATCTTTTTGACAGTTTATTCATGCCTTGCTTTAAAAGCTTGGCTTGTTTTTCTTGTGTAATTCTAAGTCGTGGATCATTCCATCTATTATCGTCTATATGTAGCTCATCTAATTCGTCATTTGCTTTATGAGTCCTGTATGTATCTATTACAACGTTGTGAGCAATCCTAAATAGCCATGAACTAAATGGTATTCCTTTTCTGCCTTTGTACGTATGTATTTTTTCCCATGCTTTTACAAATATGTCAGATACAATATCTTCGACGAGTACTGATGGAACACGAAAAGAAACATATCTATAAATCTGGGCAATAAATGCATCATATATTTTCCCAAAAGCTTCGTGGTCATCATTTTGTGCACGAGACACAAGCACTGCAAGTATCTGCTGATTTATCTTTTTGGATTTGTTCTCGTTGCAATCCGAGAACTCTGTCATATCAAGTTCTTCAGTAATTGTTTCCACCTCTTTGAGTATTACAGTGTCCTCATCCACCTGCCGATTAGAGCGATGACTTCGTGGCATTATGGTAAATATTGTAGCAGAAATTACTCCCACTCTATGGTTGCCGGCGGCTTGTTTGTGACGTCATAAAATACTGCTCCTATTCCTCCTATTTTCATTATTTTATTGGTCATAGACTCCAAAAACTCTGGTTTTAGCAAAGTTGCATTTGCAGTCATTGCTTCCTGTGAGTCAACTGGTCTTAGGACGATAGATCTTTCTCCCTCTTTTATACCTATTGGAATAAGTACAACAGGGAATTGCCATATTTTGTCATATAAGCCATTAGCACACATTTCTTCTGTCACTATATGGTCTACTTCTCTAAGTAATTCTACCGTGTCTCTGTTTACATATGTTTCCGTGAATATAAATTTTTGTACATCTTGGTGAGATGTACATACAAGTACTCTATTAAAATCTGAATGCTTATTAGGTAGCGCAGTTGCAAGGCCTATTATTGGTTTTAAGTCTTTTAGGCCCTTGTTCAAAAAGATTGCTATTGGATGCCTGTATGTTCTGCAATCACCTTGTACTCCTACTGATCTTATTGGAAGTGCTGATATTTTATAAATACTAGATTCTACTTGTGGCATTTCTATGCAGTTCATGTCTTCAGCTTTGTCTGAGCAAATTATTCTGACTGCAAGTCCTGGACCTGGGAATGGATGCCTCCAAACTAAGTGGTGAGGAAGTCCAAGTAGTTGTCCGATTTTTCTAACTTCATCTTTGTAAAAATCTTTTAATGGTTCTATTACTTTTCCTTCGTCTATCATTTTTTGAATGGCATCTACTCTGTTGTGATGAGTTTTGATTTTATCTGCATACTTGGTTCCTCCTGTCTCTATAGTGTCTGGATATATAGTTCCTTGAGCAATTAACCAGTTTGGACCATCAAGATCTAGGCGTCTTGCTACATCTGCTTGAACTTCCAAAAATGTGTCTCCTATTATTTGCCTCTTTTTTTCTGGATCTAATTCTCCTTTTAATTTTTTTAGGAAAAGATTAGAAGCATCTTCTACGTGTAAGTTATCGAATTTATATTCTTCAAAATCATCAGCAATGTTTCTGGCTTCATTTTTTCTAAGTAATCCATGATCTACCAAAAGGCCATACACACGATCTGGTCCTATAGCTTTATTTAGAAGCGCAAAAGCGACTGAAGAATCTACTCCTCCAGAAACGAGAATAAACACATTCTTTTCGCCAACTTCTTTTAGAATCTGTTTTTCTAAATTCTCAAACACATTATCTAAAGACCATTTTGAATGATCACATAGATCCACAAAATTTTGGAGTATTTCACTTCCATATTCGGTGTGAGTTACCTCAGGATGAAACTGCAAGCTGTAAATATGTTTTTTTTCGTGTGCCATTGCTGCAGTCTTGCAAGAATCAGAAGTGGCTGCTCTGTGGAATCCTGGAGGCATCTTATGAACTTCATCTCCATGAGACATCCATGCTGTAAATTGTTCTTTTATGTCTCTAAGCATTCTTCCAGAATTTTTAGTAAGTTCTATTTCACAGTATCCATATTCTTTTGTTTTACTTTCTTCTACTTTACCTCCAAGTGTGTAAGTGATTAATTGATGTCCATAACAAATACCAAGTATAGGTATTCCAAGATCAAAAATTTTTGGATCTACCTTTGGACTGTTTTCGGCATACACACTTTGTGGTCCTCCAGAGATAATTATTCCTGCAGCATCTTTCAGGTCAAAGGCACTTACATTTGATTCATGAATTTCAGAGAATGCACCCATTCTGCGAATGCGATTGGCTATCAAATGTGTGTACTGTCCTCCGCAATCCAGAACTACTATAGATTTTGGATGTATCAGAGAAATCATAGCTAGAGATTAATTACTAAATTAAAATAGTTGAACGATTGATGATACCGCGAGCAATACAAGTGTAACCCATGTTAGTGATCCTAGTGCCATAGTTACTATGTATCTTGTGGGTCGCATATTTGAGAGCCCTGCAGCTATAGATATGAATGGCCTTATTGGCCCCCACCATCCACCGAAGAAAACAGCTAATATTCCCCATTTGCGGAAAAATTTATGAGCCTTAAAGAGCTTTTGATCGGCGCTTTCGCTCCATCTGACTTTCACGCTTGCTTGTCTGGCTGGAATATATCCAAGTAAATTTCCTAGTATCAACCCCATGGTTCCTATAGGAATAAATGCAGCAAGTGCCCATGGGTCATCTCCAATAATTGCAATTACTGCAATCATGGTAGTAAATCCGGGGACAAAAGCAGATGTAACAGGAATTGCCTCTAGAAATAGTGCGATAAATAGTGTTCCAGCTAGAATTCTAAGATCCATTGCAACTCCAATTTTTGGTAGAGCTTCTACAAATGGCATCATCTCATCTGCAATGATCAGTGATGCTGCTAGGAAAAGATAAAGAGACCATATCCACATCCCATATCTTTTTATTGTTCTTATCAAGAAGTGTATAGCAAGAAGGCTAGATGCAAGCGAGCAAGCAAATCCGACTATTATTTGAATCTTTCCTATCGTTGCTAGATCACTTGAGCCTGTAGATAATGTGAATATGAGTGCCCCAGATAATGCTGGTGCTCCAAGCATAAATGCAAATTCTGTAGCTCTCTTAGCTGATAATCCCATTAATCTACCACTCGCTATTGTGAGTCCTGATCTGGAAAATCCGGGCAATACTGCTAATGCTTGTCCTATGCCAGATCCTACTGCTTGCTTCCATCCGATTGATTCTTTGCCTGCAAATCTAGATTCATACCATCCAGAAACTATCAGAAATATTCCTGTGAATATAAAACCAAACGAAACAAATATTGGAGTTCGTGTATGCATCTCTATCCAATCTGCTGCATATATACCTGATATTGCTAGCGGGATACTGGAAATTATTAGCAGAGGAAGTAGTGGTGGGCTTCCATCTTTTTCATTGCCAAATGGCCTTTTCAAAACTTTTATCCATGTATTTCTGAAATATACGAAGATTGCGATTAATGATCCTGAGTGAAGTACTATGTCAAAATGCTGAAGCACGTTTGGATCTATGCTTAAGCCTAAATAGTTCTGCATCAAAACTAAATGACCAGAGCTTGATATAGGCAGAAATTCTGTGATTCCCTGTACTAGGCCGAGGACTAGGGAGTCGTATAGGGACATTTGGTGGTTATGATACTAGGAGGTGGGGTTTAAGTACAGTATTCATTGTGTTGACGAGTGGGTAGTGGGTAGCTTGCCTCGGCGAAGTTCGCCGCGGCGGACGGAGGTATATGATTAGTGTGTAGTGAAATATATAAATATTTGACATTTGTTTATAAGATTCTAGTCTAGGAATCCTTTATACATATTTCCAATTAAAAATATGGATGAACAACAGGATAATCTTGTCTTCGTAGGCATGGAGGAAAATAGTGCAGAAGAGAATATGGGTGAATATTGTTTTTCTACTATAGAAAGGATAAGGGAGCTTGCTGGCATAGTTAATGGTATCTTTGTGGTGGGTGATTGTGCGGTGAATGCTAATCAGGCAACTTATGGAGACAGAAATTATATTATTGCTTGCAGGAGATTGGATAGTGAAATGGATCGTGAGGAAAGCGATGTGCCATGTCATGAAAATGAGAGATATAGCAAATTCATATTTTCTAGTCCAGATGTGAGACTAATTCTTGGTAAGAATAATTATACTCTAAGCATTGCAGATAATGTTGTATGGCGTAACGACAAGCCAATAAGTGGTGATTTGCATATTGAAGTCATGAGACATCTAGCAGGAGTTGAAGCAAATTTGCGCGCTCATTTAGAGTCTTCTATGGAGCAGGATGTACTAGAAGCTAGAAAAAGTAATGCAAAAGCAATGCGAGAATTGTTAAATAGTGTAAGGGCATTAAATAATGATGAAGATGGTCAGAATGTGCTTGATGACACAGAAGCAGGAGTAAGTGTAAGTGATGAAAGTATTGCAGTTGGTGTTTATGCATCGGATGAACAAGGTCTGCATTGTGAATATGAACAAACTGTTGGAACAGATAATGGCTCATCGAGTAATAGTAGTATCACTACTACTGATGCTCACAGTGTAGATTCAAAATTTGGTTCACAGATTTTTGAAGCTGCATTGGATGCATCTTCAATAAAAGGTGACGAAAATGAGGCATAGCGTAAAACTATATTTTTGTTTTGCTCTAAATGCTAATTGCTTTTATGTATTTTTAAGTAAACCAAGACTATTCCAATGCAAATTGCCAGCATCCAAAATATCGCCTTATGACTCCACTGTGCAACCAATTCCTCATTTTCTCCTACGCAGTATCCAATAGCTGCGAGGATGGCCATCCATATGCCCGCTCCTATACTTGTCCATGCAGAGAATTTTGCAATGCTCATTCTGGAAAGTCCTGCAGGAAAGCTTATGTATTGTCTAAGAACCGGTATTAGCCTTCCTACAAATGTAGAAATTTCTCCATGTTTTTTAAATGATGTTTCTGCTTTTATAAGTTTGTCTTCTGGAATAAAAAAATGCTTACCCCATTTTACAAGTGCAGGGCGTCCAAGTTTGATTGCGAGATAATAATTAAATAGTGCACCAAGCAGTGATCCAAGTACTCCAAATAAAATTGCAAAAACTAAATTCATTTCACCTTTGCTTGCCAAGTATCCCGCAGGAATCATTACTACTTCGCTAGGGAAGGGGAAGAAGGAACTTTCTAACGCCATAAGCATTACTATTCCAGGATATCCAAGTGATCCAATTGTTTCGACGAGCCAGGTGATCATTGTGTTTAACATCTGTGAAATTATACACACTACAAAAACTAACATTGCGTTACGAACAATTATTGAGTACAGTTTGGTGTAACAATGTCAGATTCCCGCTTCCATGGTGTGTTTAGTTCACTTCTCAAAGAGAAGGGTCTTGCTTTCGGTGGACAAACTGAGGAAGTAATTTCCGATGAAGCTTCGCAAGAGGAAGCACAAATGGAGGAGGTTCCAGTTGTAGATAAAAGTAAAATTCCTGTAGATGTTTTCGAAGATGGAAGTTATGTAATAGTAAAAGCGCTTCTTGCTGGAGTTAAACTTTCCGATGTTGATATAGATGTTGCAGATAACAAGATTGTGATTAGAGGAGTGCGTGAGCAAACAGATGATCTGAAGGATTCTAAGGTTTTGGTAGAAGAGAATTATTATGGAGAGTTCGAGCGAGAGGTAGAACTTCCTTTTGCTATAAATGCTTCGAAGGTAAGAGCTACATTTTCTAAAGATTCTATTTTGAAAGTATTTGTTCCTAGGGAGGAGAGGAAAGTGAAGATTGTGAAAGTCAATGAGGGAGGGTAGATATGTGGCGCGGAGCTCCTGTAACATCAAATATGTCATGCTGAGCCACTCTGAGCGAGCTGAACTTGAAGCTGAGCGACAAAGTCGCGATGCTTAAGTTCTGGCGAGGCGAAGAGTGTGTCGAAGCACTGTTTCCCCCAATAATTCCTTGTATAGACATTTTTAGAGGTATACGATTATGAACCTTTATTATTTAATAAAATTAAATATGGGAGTACATGAATATAGATGGCCTGACACAACAAGTGTTGCCGCTAATACAAAGACCGGTGATGATCACAGATTATTTTTCAATCCAGGAGAAGTTAGCAGATTAACAAGGCCTCTTGATGGAAATGTGTTGAACGATATGGAAATTTGCATACGTAATGTAGTAGCCAAGATTTTATTAGATACACGTGATACAAGCTCTAGACATTCTTCTTGCAATGCTGAGCATGCAAGAAGAATAAAAGAGAAAGCAGAAAGTTTCCCAGAAGAATTTGGACAAGCGGTTGTAGATTCTGAAAGTGGTTACGCTCTTGTCATGAGTTCTCAAGTTTTCAGAGATTGGTTACAACAAGTAGTTCCATGGGCGATTGCTAAAGTTTCTGGGTCAGATTTTGATGGTATTGCTCAGTCTGCTGCTCATTCTAGAAAAGAATTTGGTTATAAGTTTGGAGAAGAGGTGCAGGTTTTACCTAGCGAAGGTGATGAAGATGCTTTTGAGCTACTTGAAGCAGTTAAAAGAGGTAATGCATGTTTTGGGTCTGAACGAAACTTAAGAAGACTTATGGCAATTAAGCACGCAGAGGCAAGTAGAGAAATTGAAGGAGGGCTAACTGCAACAGAAGATAAAATTTGTAGAGTTGTAGTTTCTACCATGCTTGGTAGCAAAAGTGAAACTGTGAATGCAGATAAAGAAGATCTAATTGGAACTATAGAAGAATTAAGTGGCGAAATAGATATCGGTCCTAAGTTTGCATATTGGATATCTCAAGTTCCAGAAGATCTAGATTCTCTTAGAGAATATGCAGCTGGTTCGGCTATACCTAACTGCAATCCAAGTAATCCTTTAGTGCAACTTGCAAATGCAATAAGAGATATAAATGTAGAAAAACATGATCCTGCAGAAGATGCCTTTGGAGCTGGGATAATATAAGATGACCAGCAAAAATTATCTACTTCCTAACCCCAAAAGCCGCAGGATTCTTGGCGATAGGTGACTTGTACAGAAGGCTTATAAGGAATCTGGTTACAAGTAGTGCGATTATTAGAGAAATGATAATTCCCATAGACAGAGTTACTGCAAATCCTCGTACAATCGATGTTCCTATTATGAACAGTATTGATGCTGTGAGTAGAGTAGATACATTCGAAGCCCAGATAGAACTCCATGCACGTTTAAATCCTGTATCTGCCGCGGTTTGTAACATCTTCCCTTTCTTTAGCTCTTCTTTCATACGTTCAAATATAAGAACGTTTGCGTCTACAGCCATTCCAATAGAAAGAATAATTCCAGCTATTCCTGCAAGGGTCAAAACTATGTATTGATCTGTAAATAGAAATACTGGAAGCTTAAGAATCGCATTAAATACTACTGCGTAGGTTATAAGTGCTAGAGCTGCTATAAGTCCAAGGACTCTGTAATACCAAATCATATATAGGCCTACTAATACGAATCCTATAAGTGCAGCTTCTATGGATGAGGCAAGAGCCTGAGATCCTAGAGTGGCTTCTACTGTTACTTGTCCAACCATGTGAATAGGAGCGGGGATAGCTCCTGTGTTTAGATCCTGAGCAAGGGTGTTTGCTTCTTCGTATGTAGAAGATCCTGTAATTACTGCAACTCCACCTGCAATTTCTGATTGCACAACAGGTGCAGAGATTAATTCTCCTCCTACAAATATTGCGATTGGTTTTTCTACATTTCTTTTTGTAAGTTCATAGAAAAGATCACCACCTTCTTTGTTGAAAACAATCTGTACTATAGGAATCCCAGTCATAGGATCTGATGTTACTGTTGCTCTCTGGAAGTGCTTTCCATCAAGTTGAGTATCTTTCCATCCAGTTGGCATGAATGAGAAAAATAAACTTCTTACTGCTATCTGCTCTTCTTTTTTAGAGATAGTTCTTTCCTGGAGTCCATTTAGAATTTCTGTTTGAGCTTCTTCTGCATTGTCTCCTGTGATACTTAATTCCATATAGCTTACTGTTCCTGGTGTTAGTTCTGGGTCTGAATCTGCACGAATTATGTGGAAACCAAATTCAGTTTCTATTGCATCAGATATGCCTCCTTTTGAGAGTGCAAAGGCTGCATCTTCGAATGCTTTTGCCATATCTCCCTTTTTGAATCTTCCTAAACTTCCTCCATCTACAGACGAAGGCCCATCTGAATGCTCTCGTGCAATACTATTAAATCCTGCTCCTTCATCTAGCCTAGGAACTAGTTCAATTGCAATTTTTTCTGCTTCTTCTCTAGTTCTTGTTACAGATTCAGATGCTCTTACTGCTCCTTTGTACGCTATAAGAATATGACTTGCTTCCATTTCACTCTTTTCTTCCTGGGAGGAGGTTACAAAAATAATACTTGAATTGCCTTTTGCATCTTCTCCTTTAAGTACAGATCCGACTGTCATTTCTGCAATTGCATCTGCGTAGTTTTCTTCTACTTCAGAAAGAAGCATATCTTCTCTGGTTTTTAGAGTTACTTCGCCTCTAGATTCTGCAACAAACTCTATTGCTTCTACAGGATTATTGAATACCTTTTCTCCTTCTTCTTTTTCTCCAAGAATTTCAATCGCCATTATTCCGGTGTTATCTATAGAAGATTCTTCGTCTACTGCAATTGGCTCAAATGAGATTTCTTCGAAAATTACTCCATCTTCTGGAGTCTTATCCCAGATATGTGCTATTTCTTCTGGGAGATCATCCTGGAAGAATGTATCTCTTTCTGAATAGTAAACACCAAGAGTAGGACCAACGTCTTGTCCAACTGTCTCCAATGTTTCTCCAGATCCTGTAATTCTAAATTCTGCCTTTTCTGCTAATTCTCTCATTGTTTCGAGATGCTCTTTGTCTTCGCCAGAGTGCTGTTCTTTGAATTCTAGAAGAATAGTCTTTCCTACAGTGTTTATACATTGTTGTACATCTACGACTCCAGGACATTCGACTAGTAAATGTTTCTCGTTACCATAATAAGATGGAGTGATTACTGCTTCGCTTACCCCTAGATTATTTACCCTTCTTTCCAAAACGCTTCTCACAGCTTCTACTACATTTTGTTTTTGAAATCTTATGCTTGCTACTTGATTCTTTCTATCTACTATCTCTTCTTGTGAAGCATGATCTGCTTCTAATTGTGCAATCTCTGATTCCAGAGTTTGTATCTGCTTCTCCATTTCGGATTCAGATATACGGAAATCAAGCTGAGTTCCGCCCTGTAAATCTAATCCCAAATGAAGGGTGGGTTGCATCCATTCTGGTCCCCATGTCTTCCATGAGTTTGGAATTGACACTAGAAGTAATAATAAACCGATTATTGCGGCCAAAATTGACCAATTTGAGTTTCTTTTAGACATTGGGGGTAGTTTAGACGGATTTTGTAGTACAGGGAATTCAAAAGTGACATATTAAATAAGATCCAAATCCCAAGATCTCGCACGCCGCTCGCGTGCTTAAGGTGGTATATGCGACGAAATCAACATGGGACTATTCATATATTGGTACCCAAGAATGATTTCTTACGCAAAATACCACCTGCACGCTTGCTACTTGGGTTTTGGAATTTGTAATTTAACACGTGAGTACACTAATCTCATATAGTACACTCTCTCCAATGCAAGCATTTATCTTAGCCGGCGGTTTTGCTACACGGCTTTGGCCACTTACGGAGAAGCGCGCAAAGCCATTATTGCCACTTGCTGGTAAGCCGCTCATATCTCACATAGTCGAGAGCATTCCAGATGGAATAGAGATAACCGTGAGTACCAATTTGGCTTTTAAGCAGGATTTTGAAAACTGGAAAAAGACTATGAGCGGAAAGCATATAAACATCCTTATAGAGGACTCTGGAAATGAGGATGAGAAGTTGGGGGCGCTTGGAGCAGTGTCTAAGTGGGTTACGGAAAGTTCCATTTCTGATGATGTTCTTCTTCTTGCAGGAGATAATTACATGGGATTTTCTGTAGAAAGTTTTGTATCGAGTTTCGATGGATCGCCACTTGTAGCTTCTTATGACATAAGGGAGGTTGAACTCGCAAAAATGTTTGGAACAGTTGTTGTAGATAAAGAGGATCAATCATTTGTAAAAAAAGTTGTAGCATTTGAGGAAAAGCCTAATGATCCAAAATCAACTCTGGTTTCTACGGGATGCACAATTATTCCTGGCGATAAACTTTCAGAGCTTGTTTCCTATGCTAAAGATCATCCAGATAACATAGGAGGAATATTTGAACATTTTCTTTCGAGTGGTATAGATGTGAAGTGTATGTCTTTTTCTGATCTGTGGTTCGATATAGGATCATTCGATGCTTACTTGGATGCAACTAGAGTATTGGTAGGAGACACTGTTTCTAGTGAAAATGGAAATGAATTTTCGGGAAGTGTTGTGGTTGGTGCTGGATCGAGTGTGAAAAATTCTAAACTGAAAGATGTAGTTATATTTGAGGGATGCGAAGTTACAGATTGTGTTCTAGAAAACTGCATACTCGATAATGCATGCAATCTAAAAGGCATTGATCTAAAAGGAAAAATGCTTAGGGAGGGGACAAAGCTTGTGCGTTAATTAAAAATGAATAATTAATAATGAACAATTAAGGAAATATTTTTTTACCTAAAAAACCAAAGCCACTTAGATTTTTCACGTGCTATAGAGACTACCTGCTTTCCTTCCAGGGATTCTGTAGGAACAGAGTCTTCTATGACTCCCAAAACAAATGGCAAGAGCATGTAGTTGATATTATTTTTCCTGCATAAACTGACAAAGTTTATAGAGTGTTCCAATTGATCACACTGTACAAGGTGTGTGATTTGTTTTTGCTTTATCACTTCTTCTAGCTTATTTAATTTGCCAAGATTTGGTACGCCTGAGATTTCTGATTCTCCTCCACCTTTGCCATCAAGTACTGCAACAGGCATAAAAGGAGATTTAGCTTGCTGCATTTTTTCTATTAAATTCTTAGCTTCTCTGTTGCTTCCGATTATAAGAGTTGGATATGTAGGGCTTCCTGATCTTAAGATGCTTCTCTGAATTTTGTCGAAGGCTACATGCCATATGAAAACAAGTATCGATGAAATTCCTCCGCATATAAGCAGAAGCATTCGAGAGAACAATGTTTGCTTTAGGAAATAGAATGCGAGAGTAAATCCTGCCATTCCTATAATGCAAGCATATGCGATGTAGAGAAAATTTCTAATATCATTTTGTTTTCTGGTAAGACCTAGATTTCTCATCGTAATCATTACAAACAGCCAACCTGGAACTGTTATAAGTACCGCATATAGAAATGTTTGAAATGGGAGATCAGTAGAAAATATCCATCCTACTTTTATGAAATATGCGAGACAGTAAGCTGCTATGAAAATTAAGGAGTCGGAGATTAGCCAGGAGATTGTTAGGATTATTCGGCGCATGTTTATGTGGTAATGATACCACTGACGAGTGGGCAGTGGTTAGTGGCTAGTGATTAGTTTTAGTTAAAAAGCTTTCCTCGAGCGAGTTGTGCTGCCTCTCGACTTTCGCCAAAGGCGAAAGCTCGAGGAAAGCACAACGAGTCGAGAGGTGCTGCGGCATAAAAATATAAGCGCGTGTCGAAGCACCATCAAGTAATCATTTCCCTCAATCTCCCCACCCTCTCCACTGTTTCTGGATGCGTAGAAAACATAGAATTCCATTTGCTCTTCTTTTTGTCTTTCAAAGGATTAATTATATATAAATGAGCAGTAGCACGATTTGCAGCTTCTAGTGGCTCATGATCACCCGCGATTTTTTCCAGTGCAGATGCTAAGCCTTCAGGGTATCTGGTAGTGAGTGCTGCTTCTGCATCTGCATAAAATTCTCGTTTACGTGAGATTGCCAGCTTTATAAGCTGAGCGATAAAAGGAGAAAGTATTGCGAGAACTATTCCAATTATCAAAAGTATTCCATTTCCTTTTCCTTCGGATTTTCTGTTTCCACTAAAATACATAGATCTAAGAAATATATCTGCAAGTAGCGTTATTACTCCGACCATTATTACTACTAGTGTCATAAGCCTGGTGTCTCCGTGTTGAATATGGGCAAGCTCATGAGCCAGTACCCCTTCTAGTTCTTGTTTGTTTAGCTTTTGTAATATTCCAGTTGTTACTGCTACTGCTGCACCTTTTTTGGTAGTCCCAGTTGCAAATGCATTTGGTGCAGTATCTTCTATTATGTAAAGAGTGGGCGTTGGTAATCCTCGTGATATTGCTAGGTTCTCTAGTAAGTTGTACAAATCAGGATTGTCTCTGTGTTCAACTTTTTTTGCATGCGACATTGCAAGTACTGCATTTTTACTAAACAGAAAACTTATGAGTATATAAAAAGCTGCAAATAGAATTGATGGGACAGCAAACATAAATGGGTCTCCTGTTTTTGCTACGCTAAACACCATAGTTGCTCCCACTATGAAGCAGGTAAATGCAACGATAAGTAGAGTTGTTGCTATGCGGTTTCTGGTGAGGTGTGAGTAGATCATTTTTAAAACTTAACCTCTACATTCTTCTTTTCTTCTTCATTCTCTACTTCGAAGAATTCTTGTCTCTGGAATTTGCCACCAAAGAAACCGACAATCATATTATTTGGAAATACTTGTAACTTGGTATTGAAGTCACGAACCATTCCATTGTAGAAGCGTCTGGCTGCTTGAATCTTATTCTCTGTATCTGTGAGTTCGTCTTGAAGCTTGGCGAAGTTCTGATTAGCTTTTAGATCAGGGTAAGCCTCAGAAAGAGCAAAAATAGATTTAAGTGCTCCTGTAAGCATATTCTCTGCTTGTCCTTTTTCCGCTTGTCCTTGTGCTCCCATTGCAGAGTTTCTAGCCTGAATTACACGATCCAGAGTTTCTTGTTCATGTGATGCATAACCTTTTACAGTTTCTACCAGATTTGGAATAAGGTTGTATCTGCGTTTGAGTTGTATTTCTATATCGCTCCATGCTTCTTTTACTCTTATGAGAGTTCGAACAAGTCCGTTGTATATTCCGATTACCAAAACAATAGCGACAACTAAAATGCCAATGATTACGTATAGTGGATTCATGCAAATGATTTTAGATGCTAAATAGCATAAGTCAAAATGACAAATATAAAAGAATGTCATGTTTACTTCTTGCTGAACAGGCTCTCCTCGACCGAGTCCGCTCGAGGCGGACGAGTGGAGAGGTGAATAAAAATATTGCCTCTCGATTCGTCAGCTGCGGCTGACTCACTCGAGGAAAGCTAGTCTTAGGAGAGTCGAAGCGCGTGTCGAAACATTCTCTTAGCTTTGTATGTATATGGGCGTTCCAAGCTCTGCCCATCCAAATAATTCTTTTATATCTTCTGGGAGCAATCTCACACATCCATGGCTTACTGGAATTCCTATATGACTTCTAGCTTCTTGCCAAAAGAGAGAGCTTTCTTTGTTATCTCCTAGATAGGGGAGAGCATGTAGTCCATGGCTACCACTTTCTTTGAAGGCCATATAGTAAGGCATGCGATATGGAACCTCTTGTTGAGAAACTCTAAGTTCTTGTTTTCTATAAACTTGAAACTTTCCTTGTGGTGTTGGTGTTTCTGGCGCTCCGGAACTTACTGGATATGTTTTTATTATTTTGTCGTCTGAGATTATTCTTGCTTTTTGATCGCTTAGATCTATGTGGATTATGTTTTTTTCGAAAGGTAGTAGAGATCTTTTAAGTGCAATGATTCTAGTTTTTAGTGCTTGTCTATATTTAATAGACTCTTCATATTTTTCATATGGTGAATCAAATTCTTTACGCAAAAATTCTCTAGTTACTGAATCTTTAGAAGATGCTTCTTTGCCGGTTGTAAGTAGAGATCTAGTTCTTACAAATTCTTTTACATCGTGATCTAGAACTTGTAATTCTTTGTGTGCATTCTGTGCTAGTTCTTCATATTGTGCCTTTGTTGGCTCCATACTGCTTGCTCCCCACGGAGCTGCCAGAAACATAATCGCAATTGGTGCGAATCCTATCGAAAATGCGAGATTATGATGTTTATTTGGCATGCTGTTGCGGTTTTTGATGTTTATTGCATAATATAATAAAATGATGAATTTGTCAAATTCTTCTTGCCAAGTGGATTGGAAAGTTAGATGGTATTTGTAGCGTTGATCTCACAAAACATTGGTTGTCTGTCTTGGAGAAGAATATGATAAGCAAAAAAGAAGTCCTCCTTAAGTATTGGTCTGGTTTTGCATTTATGGGGGTGGTATGTACGATAGCAAATGTTGTATATCCATCTTTGAACTTAGGAAAATGCAATTTAACCTTTTTTGGATTAGCAATGCTTGCCTTTGCTATATCTCGTCTTAAGTAGGTTGGATTGGCAGCGCAATCACTAATCAGTGTCCGTTAAGTGCCAAGACTTCGATCTTGGCACTTATTTTTAGTAAAAATCAGGTTTTTTACTTGATGGAATTGGATGAAAGTTAGATCTTGTATATAGTTTCGATCCTACACATTTTGGCCTTAAATAAAGGGGTGAGCGATGAACAAAGCCATGGATTTAGTAGTTGCAGGACTGTCTCTCATCGTTTTGGCCTTTTCGATGGCCGCTATCGATGTTGCATATCCTGCTCTTGGGATGCCCAATGGCATCGTTGAGATCGTGTACAGCGTTGGTATTCTGATTTTTTTCGGGAGTGCTTTCTTCATAGAAAATTCAGAAGAATGAACAGTGTTAGGATCGATGTAGACGGGCGAAGACTTCAATCTTCGTCCGTTTTTTTATGTAAAAATTGTTGGATAGATGTAGTATCGATGGGAACGTTGATCTTGGAAAACACGGGCCAGAATTTCTCTTATGGAGCATGGTGCGATGCAGAAGAAATTGAATAGGTGGATTAGGATTGGCACAGTTTGCACATTAGTTGGTGGATTAGGTGTATATTCCATCAGTGACGGAAGGCAGACTGTCGGCATTCCTGAAGTTTGTAGTGTGCTTTTTGCGATTGTAGGCCTGACAATTCTAGTTATATCGCTTTCTATGAAAGCGATGGCTAGATAGGGCCATGTCGACGATCGACGTACGACTCTTGGACGAACTGTGGCACCCGCCGTTCGTCCATTTTTTTTGTAGAAAATATTGGAGATAAGTGTTTTGCAGGAGTAGTTTGAGCGTAAAGCGTTGATCCTATGAAACATAGCTCGCTCAATTAGAGAGGAGGTGATATAAGTGGCTGAAACAATCTTGTTGTGGCTTTTCGCCGCTTTGGCTACTACGTGTGTAGCCATCCTAGTCGTTGATTTTTTTCTGAATGCGTCTAGTTCTATATTAGGCAGGATATTGTTTTGGATGGGGGTAGCATTGGTGCTGGCTGCATCTATTACGTGTTTCTTCCTATAATAGCATTTCAATGATCGACGCCAAGGGGCGAGGGAGAAATCCTTCGCCCCAAACGACTAAGATTTTTGAGGCACGCTTATTTATTGAGGTGTAGCATATTTGCAGAACGTCGGTCTTTAGGCATCGCCGCTGTCGGTGGGCAAGTTGCAATAAATCGAATATGGAAGGGTGTGTAATGTTGCTAATTGCGATTTTGTGTTTGGTATTGGCTTTTGTATTTGCATACAAGGCCATGCGGTCATCTGGTGCAAAAGCATTTGGTATGGAGGTAGCCGGAGCAATTTGCCTGGTTGTCTCAATTCTATCTTTTGCATTTAATACGATGCACTGATACGACGCCAAGGGGCGAGCGCAGGGGCGTTCGTCCCTGTGTTTATGTTGAAAATCTTTAAAAGACCGCACCAACACATCGGCCAGGAGGCCGATGCCACTATCTTTTTGTGTGTGATAGTATTTACGTATGTCAAAAAAGCTCTACGGATCCTCTACAGAAAAAGCGATAAAGAATTTTCCAGTCTCTGGTTGGGCTATGCCAGAAGATTTTTTGCGTGCGCTTGCGATAATCAAAATGTATGCAGCAGAAGTTAATGGCGGACTTAGACAAATTCCAAAAGGTCATGCAATAAAAATTGCTAGAGCTGCCAAGCAAATAGCATCTGGTAAACATATGGATCAGTTTCCATTGGATGTGTTTCAGACGGGATCGGGTACAAGTACGAATATGAATATGAATGAAGTAATTGCGACTTTGGCGAAGGTCCATCCAAATGATCATGTGAACTTCGGACAATCTAGTAACGACGTTATTCCTACTGCACTAAATATTTCTTGTGCATTAAAAGTTTGTAATGAACTTCTGCCTACACTTTTGCATTTAGAAAAAACATTTCAGATAAAAGCAAAAGAATTTCATGGAATCATAAAAACAGGAAGAACTCACAATATGGATGCAGTTCCAGTTAGACTGGGAGATGAGTTTAAATCTTATGCGACGCTTATTTCTCAGGCTAGAAAAAGAGTAGAGGAGGCAGTAAGGCTCTCAAACGATTTACCACTTGGAGGAACTGCTGCAGGGACTGGATTGAATGCTCATCCACAATTTGCAAAACGCGTTATTGCAAAGATCGCAAAACAGACGCGATTGCCATTCAAAGAAGCGCGTGACCATGTTGCAGCACAATCATTTCCATTTGCTGCTCAGGCTTTAAGTGGTTCGCTTAGAGAAGTCGCAGTAGTTCTGCATAAGATTGCGAATGATATTCGTTGGATGGGATCTGGTCCTGTTGCAGGTCTAAATGAAATTAAATTGCCTACTCTTCAGCCAGGATCTTCCATAATGCCTGGAAAAGTAAATCCTGTGATTCCAGAAAGCGTGATACAAGTTGCCGCACATGTGATAGGTGCAGATGTGTCAGTGGGAGTTTGGGGAGCTCAGGGTGGAGTGTTTGAATTAAATACATGTACGCCTTTTATTGCTAATTCACTTCTTACTTCGATTGGACTTCTTACAAATGTATCAAAGATTTTTGCTGATAAATGCGTGAAGGGGATTAAGGTAAATAAGAAAGTTATAGAAGGTTATGTCGAACGTAATGCAATGCTTGTAACTGCTCTAGCACCTATTATCGGATACGACGAAGCAGCAAAAATTGCAAAGGAAGCTATGAAGACAGGAGAAAGAATTGTAGATGTTGCTGTCAGGGTTACTGGTATGTCAAAAAAGAAGCTAGAGAAGATTTTGGATCCAAGTAGGATGGTTTAGATATCCAAATTATCAAATCCCTCTTCTGAGATTACTGCTTCTTTCTCGTCAGATTTAATTATTGGTGCTAGCTCTTCTCCTTCCTCTATAGATCCTTCTTTTAGCTTGAGGACAATCTGTCTGTAATCTCCTTCTCCTATACTCTCGGTTGTTAGATCTTGCAGGCCTTCGTTATTTGATACGAACATGTGAACTATTCTGCGGAAGTATGGAGACATAGGAGGAAGGGCTACTCGTGTTTTCTTCTCTCTTACGAAGTCTGCTTTTTGTGATGTTATTCTGCATACCTTTTCTTCTTGTGCTCGCCTGTAGCCATCCACATCTAGAACTATAAATGGACTTCTCTCTGTTTTCTTTTGAGTTCTAATAATTGATTTAAGAGTGTGTTGTATAGAGTTTATAGTTTCTCCGTGCCATCCTATTATGCGACTAGCTTTTGGAGATTCTATATCTACACGAATCATAGATTCGTCTGACTCATCTACTTTTATTTCTGTAAATTCAAGCTTTAGCTGATTTAATAGCTCGGTAAGGATGTCTACTATTAGCTGTTTCATGATTGTGGAGATAATACAGGGAGAGATGATTTGTTACTAGGTTTTAGTTACTAGTTTCTAGTCGTTTATCATAAGACATAGCAAGCGTGCAGGCTATTTTTACTAAGAAATCAATCCGAGACCTCTGATAAGTAATAAACGGTGATGGGTTACGTTGATTTCGTCGCATATACCGCCTTAAGCACGCGAGCGAGGTGCTTTATTCACATAATACTGTTGTCCGATTGCAAATGATGTACTTGCAGCCCAATAGATACTTACGGCTGCAGGCAAGCTACCAGATATGAAAATAAGCATTGTAGGGAGCATATACATCATCATGTTCTGCATGCTCAGATGATCTTCTAGAGTTTTCTTTTCTGATTTTTTATTACCTTTTTCTGCTGCCTTTTTAGCAAATGACATTTTCATTTGTATAAATTGTGCAATTGCAATTAGTACAGGCAAGAACAATCCTTTTGCAAGTCCTCCCAATGGACGAGGAGGAATCCATGAATCTACACTTTTAAATGGAATCATATTTAGATCCAAAATTCCTAGGAAGTTTGTATCAAATGTCCAATCAAGAGAAAGAAATGGGGGATATAGCAAATGCCTTGCAAGATCTAAGGATCCACTATCTCTTATGATAAAGAATAATCCTATAAGAATAGGAAGTTGCAGAAGTGTAGGTAAGCAAGATTGTAATGGATTTATTTTCTCTCTCTTCCATATTGCCATTGTTTCTTCTGTGATCTTTTGTTGATTGCCTGCATATTTCTTTTTTATCTCGTCTAGTTTTGGTTGTAAAATTTGTAACTTTTTCTGGCTTTCTAGTGCATGTTGACTAGGAAAGAACAGTAGTAGTTTAACTATTATGGTTAATAAAATAATTGACCAACCAAGACTATGATTTGGAACAAGTGAAGCAATGAGGATCATTCCATTAAGTAATGGCTTACTTATAAATGTGCGAAATATAGATACGAAAACTCCAGGGTTTTTCACTTTTACTTCTGTTTCTATAACCCTGTTTGTTAAGTTGTTTACAAGTTTTTCATTTCCTTCTTCTGGAATCTCCAGAGATATTCTGTAATTTCCGGTTTCTGTAAATGCGCTGTATTTCCATGGGCTTAGATCAATATTTGTTTTTTCATCTGGTTCTATATTTGTAACAGAAACACATTCTACTACTGGCTCTGTTAGATCTATTTGATAGAGCTTGTCTCCCACTTTTCTCTCTATTACCACTGGAGGTTCTGGACATAGATCTGGAAGTACAATTCCAGTGCTGGTTGTATTTACAATGTTCACAGAGAAATCACGACCTATGGTGATTTTACTGCTATCCATATTTATAGTTACTGCTTCTGGTGTTTTTCTTTCATCTGAGAATTTTTCTGGGAAAACAGCCTTCAGTCCCATTGTTATTATCAGATAGAAAAAGAAGAAAGTTACTATGAACCTTAATAAATTGTTTGGCTTATTTTCAGGCATATTTAGTTAAGTGAGATATAAGGGCCTCGGAGTCTTTAATAAGCTCCTCGAAGTCGCACGTGAGGCTAGAGTATTTGGGGGTTAGGATCAAGCGTAAGGATGTAGAAGAGGTAGAAGTTTTAGAGGTTTTAGAAGTAATATTTTTCAATGTTACTCTAAGTGATTCTCTACATCTTCTTCTCATTTTATTTCTACGAACTGCAGATTTGTCTAATTTTTTGGAGGCAGGTGTTCCTACAAATAGTTTGCCATTCGATTCTCGATCACTTAAAAATACTGCATTCATGTGCTTGCCTCGCCATCTTGAGCCTTTTCTTCTTACTTGTTCAGATAGCTTTCTTCCCCGGAGTTGATGCATGGAAAATGACAATATGCGCCATTGTACCACTTATATTGGGTGCTATTGCCCCAATCTCTTTCTTCCTTTGGCTCTACGGGCTGATACAACACGTTTTCCAGCAGTTGTCTTCATTCTCGATAGAAAGCCGTGTTTCTTGTGTTTCTTGCGGTTGGATCTCTTTGAAAGCATGTAAGCGAGAGAGTACGTAATGGCGCACCACCCCGTCAAGTGATATAATGGGAAGATAATCTACAAAAAACATGAAAACAAAAACATTTGGTAAATATAAGGCCCATGGATATCACAAAAAATACGAGCACCACTTCTGTGGAATTTTAGCTATATCCATGATCGCAGTATTTGTAATTGCACTTCTAAGTAGAGCAGAGCTCAAACTTTCTGGAGAGATTCTTGCTGCAGGGGATGGTGGTGACATTGCAATACTTTCTGAAATGCAAGCATTCGATGAAGTGCAGGTTGTTCGAGAAACAGATGAAGTAAAGCTATACATTTTGAAGAAAGATGGATACGAGAAATATTTAGTTACTTCTTCAATGTCAAAAGACGGATGGGTTGTAGATAAAGTAGAGAAGCTACATTAATCCTTTTTATTTCCAGGATAAGTCCAAGATGCATTATCGCAATCTGGATATTTATTGCATCCCCAGAATTTTTTGCCACGCTTAGTTCTTTTTTCTACTAGTTCTCCTTTGTTGCATTTATCACATTTAACACCAGAAGTTTTCTCTATTTTTTGTATGTGCTTACATTTTGGATATCCGTTACATCCGACAAATGGTCCAAATCTTCCATTCTTTACACCGAGATCAGATCCGCAGTCAGGACATTTTCCTAGTTTCATCTCTTCTTCTAGCTTCTTACGCTCTTCTTCTTGTGCAGCTTTTTTCTCTGCTTCTTCTGGAGTAGATTTTTTCCCTTTGCATTTTGGATAAGTAGAACATGCAAGGAACTTTCCAAATCTACTTAGTTTAACTGTCATAGAAGATCCACACTCAGGACAAAGCTCATCTGTAGTTTCTTTTATTATGTCTTCTTTCTTCACTTCGTTATTTTTCTTTTCCAAAAGTGCATTGTATGGATCATAAAATGATTTCATAAATGGAACCCATTCCACTTCTCCTTTTGAAATTTCATCTAGATTGTTTTCGATTTTTGCAGTGAATTGAAGATCGACTATATCTTTGAAATGTTCTACTAGAAGATCTGTAACTGTGAATGCGATACTCTCAGGAACAAGTTGTCTGCCATCTTTAGTTATATATCCTCTTTGTTGAATTGTGCTTATTGTTGGGGCATATGTACTTGGTCTTCCTATGCCTTCTTCTTCTAGCTTCTTTACGAGTGTTGCTTCGGTATATCTTGGAGGTGGTTTTGTGAAATGTTGTTCTGGATTTATTTCCAGACAATTAATATCATCTTTTTCTTTTAAAGGTGGCATAAACTTTTCTCCTAATTCATTCTCTTCTTCATTCTCTTCTTCTGTATCATTTTCTTTGTTGCTTTTGTATACACGCAAGAATCCATCAAATTCTACTGATTGTCCTGTGGTACGAAATGTGAGAACAGTTTTGGAATCAACAGAAGAAACAGTGTCTATGTTTGCACCGATTCGTTTGAGCTCAGCTGCAGCCATTTGTGTGGCCATAGTTCTTTGCCATATCAGTGTATAAAGTTTTAATTGCTGATTATCTAAAATATCTTTCAAAGACTCTGGAGTTCTATGCATTTCTGTAGGCCTGATTGCTTCATGAGCTTCTTGTGCATTTTTAGTTTTACCTTTGAAAGTTCTTGGTTTGCTCAATAGATATTCACGGCCGAAAAGCTTTTCTATAGTAGTAGATGAATCATCTATGGCTTTCTTGCTAAGAGTTACAGAATCGGTACGCATATAAGTTATAAGACCAGTTTGCCCTTCTCCCTTTCCTAGATTCACACCTTCATATAGTTGCTGTGCTACTACCATTGTTTGTTTTACAGAAAAACCAAGCTTATTCGATGCAGCTTGCTGAAGTGTGGATGTAGTAAAAGGAGGTGAAGGATTTTTTTTCAATTTCTTTTCTTCTATGGCAGAAACTGTGAAATCGTTATTTTTTGATCCTTCTACAACTTCGGTAGCTTCTTTTTCGTTAGTTGGCACAAACTTCTTTCCGTCTTTTTTCTGAAATTCTGCTGTGAATGATTCTTTTTTCTCTGTTTCTAAATCTGCAATCACACTCCAATATTCTTCTGGGTTGAATGCTTTTATTTCTTTTTCTCTGTCTACAATTATTCTAACTGCTACAGATTGGACACGTCCTGCAGATAGTCCTCGGTATACCTTGTTCCATAGAAAAGGCGATAATGTGTATCCAACTATTCTGTCTAAAATACGTCTTGCTTGTTGTGCATCTACTAGTTCGTGATTTATATCACGAGGGGTTTTTATAGCTTTGTCTATAGCTTCTTTTGTGATCTCATGAAAAACGATCCTTTTTACATCATGGCTTTTGCCAATTTTTAGGGCACTTAAGAGGTGCCAGCCAATTGCTTCTCCTTCTCTATCTTCATCAGTTGCGATCCATAATTTTTTTGCAGTTTTTGCTGCAGCTTTTAGTTTCTTTATGACAGTTTTTTTAGAATCGGGAACTTCGTAAGTAGGTTCGAAATCATTATCTGTGTCAATTCCAAGTTTCTTTGCTGGTAGGTCTCTTACGTGGCCCATGCTGGCTTCTACTTGGAAATCCTTACCTAAAAATTTCTTGATAGTTTTTGCTTTTGCGGGGCTCTCTACGATAACTAAATTGTCTGGCATGTCGGGCGGAGAGTAGTGGGTAAGTAAATTCTTTGTCAAATGCAACTATAGGTATAAATGCATGTTTGAGCAATTTATGTGTTCAGAAAATCGTAATGTGCAAAGGAACCCTTTTCGTGTCTGATGCAAGGACAAAAGTATTTTACGTAGCGCTAGCTATGGTTAGACTCAGAGCATACCTGTATTTCATACCCCTTAATAATCATGTCCAAACAGGACTTAATCAACCTCATTGCACAGTCTGCAGGAATTACAAAACGTGCAGCAGCTGATGCTCTTCATACCCTTGTTGGTACCATTACAAGTGAACTCAAAAAAGGAAGGAATGTAACCATTACAGGTTTTGGTACTTTTCGTGTTTCACATCGTGCATCACGCATGGGTGTAAATCCACGAAACCCATCCCAGAAGATTTCTATTCCAGCAATGAAAGTTCCAGCTTTCAAAGCAGGAAAGAGTCTAAAGGATGCAGTGAGATAGCATTAACGATCGCTTTTAAAAAACGCTTCCTCTATGAGGGGGCGTTTTTTTGTAGTTGCTAGTTCTGATACACTTCGTACATGGCTACATTAGTTCTCATAAGACATGGACAATCTAAATGGAATTTAGAAAATCGTTTTACTGGATGGACAGATGTGCCACTTACAGAGCGTGGAGAATCTGATGCTAGTAAGTCAGGACAATTTTTAAAGGAGAAAGGATTTAAGTTCGATGTTGCATTTACCTCCAGGCTTATCCGTGCAGCGGATACCATGAAGATTATTTTGGAAGAAATGGGACAATCTGATCTGGAAGTCGAAGTGGATTCTGCTTTGAACGAAAGGCATTACGGTAGTTTACAGGGTCTAAATAAGGCAGAAACTGCTGAGAAGCATGGGCAAGAGCAGGTAAAACTATGGAGAAGAGATTTCTTTACTCGTCCTCCAGATGGAGAAAGTATGGAAGATTGCGAGAGGAGAACTAAGCCATTCTTTACACACTATATATTGCCTCTACTTGTAGATGGTAAAGATGTGATTATATCTGCACATGGAAATAGTTTGCGTCCAATTGTTAAATATCTGGATAATCTGAGTCCAGAAGATACCGCTTCTGCTGAATTTGGTTTGTGCACTCCTTATGTTTATACATTTGAGGGAGACAAAATGGTAAATAGAGAAGTTCTAGATGTTCCAGGCGTTGTAACCAAAGGAGCATCTGTAAAAGAGAAGAGAGTAGAAGAGGGCAAAGTTTAAGTTAAATTTTTATGGTTTGTTTTAGGTTTTTCGTTTAATCTTTGGTGGTGAAAGAAATAACCTACAAATCAGATAAGTTTTATGAAGAGATTGCAGATCATGCAGATCGACATGTTCATCTTATAATGATTGCAACCAAGCCGGATATCATCAAACAGGTTCCGCTGTATTTGGAATTAAAAAAACAAGGACAACTTGTAGTTCTAGGCCACACAGGTCAGCACTATGATGAAAATCTAAGTGGAGGAATGCTAAAAGAGTTTGGTGTAGAGCCAGACTTTAATCTAAATGTTCGTGGAGCTATGCATGAGGTTGTTTCGCAGATAATAGGAAGACTTGGTCATGTAATAGGGGAGATAAAAGAAAGAGGTAAGACAGTAATTCCATATGTTCATGGAGATACAACTACTGCGATGGCATCAGCTAATGCAGGTTACTGCCATATGTTTTCCTCTGTGCATGTAGAAGCAGGAATCAGAACACTAACTCCTAGATATGAAGATGGATTTACAAGTAAAAGCTTTGAAGACTGGAGAAAATATCTGATGGACAGAAATAATTGGGAGCGCGGAAGCCAAGAGCCATATCCTGAACAATTTAATACTAGGTGTGCAGAGGCAGCTACTGGAATTCATTTAGCACCTGTGGAGCTTGATCGTGAGTTTATGCTTAGTGAAGGGTACTCGGATGACAGAATATTTATAGTTGGAAACTCTGTAGCAGATGCCACACATGCTGCGATGGAAAATGCAAAGGATTCAACAGTGTTTGAGAGACATCCAGAACTTGCAGATGGTGACTTCGTAAGATTCTGTATTCACCGTAGAGAAAATTGTGTTTCGGAAAAAAGATTCCGAGCGATCTTTGATGCGATGAAGAAAATAATTGAATCAGGAAAAAAAGTTTTGCTTATAAACATGCATCAGACAAAAAGGGCTTTAGAAAATTTTGGATTACAAGAAGAGCTTGAACAGCTAGATAAAAATTACGATAACTTTATTTTGTCTGAGGTTTGGCCTGAGTACAAAGATGTAATAGCAGCGATGAGTCGTGCTGCAGTTTGCGCTACAGATAGCGGATCTATGCAGGAGGAGATGAATATAATGGGGGTTCCTTGTGTAACACTTCGCTTTGGATCAGACAGAAGTGAATCAGCAATTGCGGGTGCAAATGTAATCGCTCCTCCCACCGATTCTGACTTCATAGTGAAGATGATAGAAGGCGCTTGGAAT
Organism: Candidatus Peribacteria bacterium; assembly: GCA_018652265.1. GTDB lineage: Bacteria > Patescibacteriota > Gracilibacteria > Peribacterales > Peribacteraceae > JABICL01. The sequence continues at coordinate 48,842 of JABICL010000002.1, read as the reverse complement.
AATGAAGATATGAAAAATGTGGAGAATATCTATGGTGAAAACGTAAGTGAGAGATGCGTGGATACAGTTCTAAGAGTTCTAGAAAAAGGAGAGGTGTTTAGGTCGGAAGATGACAGACTTGGAAAATGAACAATGTTCAATGAATAATGAATAATTATGGAAAAATTACTCCTTAATTGTTCATTGTTAATTATTAATTATTAATTAGCTTGTATACTACCTTCGATGTTACATAAATTGCGCCATTTACTAGTATTGATAATCGTAGCTCTGCTGCCATTTCATGCATTACTTGTAACGTATGGAACGGAGCTTATTTATGGACCAGGACATTCGCCAGTACTATTTTTAGCTTTATGGAAAGAAGCTTTGATCACAGTAATTCTGCTTATAATATTTTTTGAACTTTTCTTTGTAGAGAAAAAGAAATTAGCTCAGATAATAAAAGGTGGAGCGAAATGGAAGTTTAGTTTGGATAAAGTTACTTGGTGCGCTCTTGGAATAATTCTTTTGAGCTTAGTTACAGAACTCTGGACAGATGTTCCAGATATGCAATGGGCATATGGATTTAAGTACACAGTATTTCCGCTGATTGTATTTCTGATGTGTAGGAAGGTAAGTTGGGAGGAAGATTTTTTAGATAAAAAAATTATTCCAGTTTTGATGTTTGTTTCGGGGGTAATTGCTTTGTATGGCATAGTTTCTTTCTTTCTTCCACAGAGCTTTTTTTCTGCTCTTGGCTACAGTGACGCTCACTCTATATATGCCCCAGGATCGTCTCTAAGCGCCTTTCAACAGATATCTGGGACAAGTATTAGGAGGATTCAGTCGACTTTTGCTGGACCTAATCAACTGGCGATTTGGCTTCTTATTCCATGGAGTATTTCGTTAGTTATTTTTTTGAAAACGATTCGTAACAAAAAATCCGAAGCACTACCCACTACCCACCCGTCTTCACTTCGTTTCGCCGAGGCAAGCTACCCACTGCCCACTTCTCTGATTCTAAGTATTTTTACATTAACAATAATTGGAGCAGCTTTAGTTTTAGCTTTTTCTCGCTCAGCTTGGATCGCTGCATTCGTAATCACAATCATTGCAATATGTATTCAACTTAAAGGTAGAACAAAAGTAATAACTCTATCTTCGATTGTAGGATTTGTAATTGCATCAGTTTTAGTCATCTACTTATCTGCACCAGAACTTATAGATCGTAGTATTTCAAATAAGCATCACTTTGAACGTACTCGTGATGGTGTGATAGAAATGTTTAAAAATCCTTTGGGACATGGACTTGGAACAGCAGGTCCTGCAAGTAATAGATTCTCTGATGCATGCATGCATTTTGATAAAGGTGCGGATATTAGCTGGGCATCAGACAGAAATGATCTTTGTTTATTTGTAGAAGGAGAACAGGTGCAACCTTCAGATAGGGCTTGTACATGCCCTGTACTCCCAGAAAATTGGTATGTACAAGTGGGGTATGAGCTTGGAATTGTCGGATTTATGATGTTTGTGGCATTAGTTGTTTTTGTAATTAAAAGGGGCCAGGCCCCATTAATGAAATCAAAAATATGTTGTAATAATATTATTCTTGCCTTTCTCGGAGTTTCTATTGCTGCACTCTTTTTGCACGCCTTCGAAGACAGTGCAGTGGCTTATACTCTTTGGATTCTAGTTGGAATTTCTTTATCTGCGTTATGCAAAAAGTAAGACTTATAACAGTCGGCAAGATAAAAATCTCTTGGGTTCAGGAAGGCTTAGATGAATACAAAAAACGAATAAGTAGATTTGTGGATTTAGAAATAGTAGAACTTTCTCCTAGTAAAGAAAAAGATCCGAGTAAACAATCATGCGAAGAAACAGAAAGACTTCTTAAATCATTACGAGATGATGAATTTGTAGTAGCTCTAGATGAGACTGGAAAAAATCTGAATACAGAAGATTTTGCAAAAATTTTGAGTGATCAAAATGACATAGGTAAGCCAGTTACATTTGTAATAGGAGGCGCATATGGGTTTGATGACAGAGTGAAAGAAAGGGCGGATATGTGTATGTGCTTGGGGTCTCTTACCTTACCTCATGAACTTGTAAGAATTGTGTTCTTAGAGGGGTTATACAGAGCTTTAGACTTATCTAGAGGAGGGAGTTATCACCACAAATAGGGGTTCCAGAAAACCCGGAAATGTTGTATAATATACGTATGGAAAACACAAACATAGAAAAACAGCTTGGCTCTGTTGAAGATACTGAGCTATTAGTTTCTGAGGTAGACGTTTCTAATGTTCAAGATAATGTTGCAAATACAAATGAGCAAGTAACAAATATTGTAGGTGCAGAAATGGTGCAAGAACCAACATATACTGATACTATTTATGATGTTCCCGATAGAGATAATGAAACAAAATCAGATAGTAATATTTCTAATCAGAGTGATAATTCTGAACCAATACAAAAATCTAGTATTACAAATTCAGATTCTTCAGTTAATTACACGCCACATGAAGTTACAAGTGGTGTCTTGAAAAGTGCTGCTGGCTCTGTTGCGATTGCAGGGGGCATTGGTGCAATGACGTATGCAAACACTGGAATTGCAGGTCTAGCGTTAGCTGCTCCATCACTAGTTAATGGTGCAATTGCTGGTGCATCATTATATCCATTTGGCCTGCTTCACAACTTTGTTTGGCATAAGAAAAATGGCAAAAAGCCAGGCACATTGGGAACTATGGTACGTGGTGTTATTTCCCCTGTTTCAGTTCCTTTGGGAGTTGTGCGGAACATGACGTGGAATAGGAAGAAAGGATGATAAGGATCATCGGCAGTTTATTACTTTGTAATGGCTATTTTTGGCTATGCTAAGCCAAGATTTAAATAAAATTGAGGGTTCCAAAAAAGGCGGAATTGTTGTATAATAAAGATAAATATAAATACAAAAAAATATCATGTTTTATCCAGAAAATTCTCACTTTGAGAGAGAAAAAAGATTGATATTTTTAGATGGATCTATTGAAGGTCATATATCTGATTTGGATGAAGCAACCAATGATCTGACTTCCGATTTTTTGGATGATAGAAAAAGTGCAATGGAAGAGATTCGTGAAAAGAAAGAAGAGCTTGTTAAAAATATAGATACTCTTACTCCTGATCAAAAGAAAAGAGCTTCTGAGATTTTGGAAAGAGGAAAACAAACTTTGGAATCGGTTGCAGAACAAGAAGAGCACAAAACAGATATAGAGGACCTTGGTACAATTTTGAATGAGATACAACAAGTAGATAGTACGGATGATTGGAAGAAAGAAGTAGAGTTGCCTTCAGAATCTGAAGAGAAGGAAAGCACAAACCCAATAATGAAAATTATAGAGGGCGTAAAGAAAAGCGCATTAGCGGGAATGATTCTCAATTCATATATTTCTTTGCTCAAATGGTTCAAGCCTAAAGATAGAGAGCAAATAAGTAAGTTAGAAGACTTACACAAAGAATGGTTCAGTGTTGCTGAGCTTAGAGAAGCTGTAGGTGGATTTTTTGAGAAAAAAAAGATTCCTTTATATTTAGTGGAGGAATCAGAAAAGGATAAAGATGCTTATGATAAAGTTTATTTGGAATTCATAGGGGCGAGAGGCGTAGAAATAAAAGACAAATCTCCGGAGGAAGTAAAATTGATAAACAAATCTTTTACATTAGAGAAATTTGTTCGGGAAACATATTTAAATGATTACAAAAAACATATTGATACTGGTAAAGACAATGTGACAACTCTAACTGGTATTTTTGAAAAACGTCTTCCACAAAAAAAAGATAAGGGATCTTTTAATAAAAATAAAAAGTCGAGTTTCAAAATGCCAGACATATTTTCTTTCTTTGGCAAATAAATGTTATCAAATACACAATCAAATGGCGCAGAAGGAAACAATGAAATGCCACAACATGTTAAGTTATATTTGAACATCACTCGTGAGCTGGACGATGTTGTTAGAAGGGTGCAAAAAGGAGGAATGAATAAAGAAGATATTGTTGAAGTAAAAAGAAAACTGGAAGAATTTTATGGCAGTCTCTCTGATGGTGATCAGGAAGATTTGCGCATATTTACTGAGAGTGTTATCTCTGGAAAACTAATAGAAGCTGAAAGAGGTAAGTTTCATGGTGCAATGACGTGGGCTCTAAATGTTCCGCAGAGAGTAGTAAAAACTGCAGGCGAGCCAATTCTCAAATTTGCTAATGAGACTATTATTCTTATTGGTAGAGCTCTAGGAATGTTGCCTATTAATGGAGTTGCTGCAGTTATTGGTGGAGTGCGCTCAGCTATAGATAGTAATTTAAGAAATCGTAATGCCGGACGTAGTCCATCTCATTCATTTGCTGCAGTTTAAAACATGTTCTTAGAAAGAAATGATTGGCAAGGCCTCACATACAAAGAATATAGATGTGCATATCAAAATAAATTAGAAGCTGAACCAAGAAGCTCAGAAAAGACTATCGAAGCTGTAGATAAATTTCTGGATGAGTTTCGTGATTCTGAGGTCCACAAAAAGGACGATAGCGAAATTCGCATGTTTCTTTCAGAAGAAGTAAAACTTCTGAAAGAAAAGGAGCTAGAGGAGCTTAGTAAAAGAATAGAGGAGGGGTTAGTAGCACCAGATGTATTTAAGGAAGCATGGCAACGAGAATTTTTATCTCAAGAAACACATAAAAGATTAAAGGAATTTAAATCTTCAGTTGAAGCATCCTTGGTAAATAAGACAGAAAAAAAGCTAGGCTGGTGGGATAAGCTTTCTGATCAAGAGAAAAAAAGAGTTGTAGCAATAGCTGGATCTGGAGTTGCAGCAGCAGCATTAGTATTTGGCATAGTTGCGTGGAAGTTTGGTAAGAAAAAAGCAGGTGATGGAATCAAAAAAACAAAAAGTATTCTTGGTCGTTTGTGGACTGGTGTTAAATGGACTGTGGGGATATCTGCAGCTGCCGCTTTGTCATATGTTGGTATAACTGCTTTGCAAAAGTGGAAATTGAAACAGGAATTAGCCAAATTGCAGTCAAAAATTAGTTCTTTGAGTGGCGAAGAACTTGCTAAGGCAAAAGCTAGAATTGCCAAACTCGAGATAGTTCTTAGTGGTAAAGAAATGGAAGAAAAAAGAAGCGAGAAGGCAGATGATGAAGAGAGAGACACAAATGTAGAAGATTCACCAAGCAGAAAAGAGGATGCAATTGAATTAAGTAAGAATGTTGTATATGGACATTTTGCTAGAGGGATACTTGCTTTTAATGATAATTCTGGAATTCAGTTGGAGCAATTACAGGATTTATTGGATAGAAATAGAGAAGTAAAAATACTAGATATAGTGCAGGGACATATACAAATGCCTAGTGGAGAAGGTACAGATGAAAAAATGAGAACTCGCGCAAAAGTATTTATGCATAGTTTTTGTAAAGAGCAGAGAGATAGATGTGAAATGACAGATGAAGATTTGAAGGATACGAATTTGAAGGAATTTTTAGAAATAATGTTGAAAGGATATATCTCTATTGGAATGCTAAATGACCATATTGGTAGTAGTGGATTGGATCTAAAGAAGATTATGAGCTTTGATTTGATGGAATATGTTGCAAAAGATCCTGCAATAAGTCGAGAATATGAAGAAGCTGTTGAAGAATTATACAAGGGAGGACAATTGCCTGATGGATGGGAAAAAATAAACAAAGCAAAAATATTTTCTGAAACCATAAAGCTCTCTGCAGAGAAGGGAGATATTTCTCTTGTGGAGTTTAGTGATTGGATAAATAATGCAGTAGGCAAAGAGAATGATCCAGAAAGAAAAATTTTGCTAATTGTTTTGCGTGAAGTTACTAATCACATCAGATCCGAAGATAGTAGGGTGCATGAATTTATGCTCCCGCTTTTCCATGGTGTTTTTGTGGGAGAAAGAGAAAATGGGCATTCAGATTCTGATCATGTGAGAAGTATCTTGCTAAATAGGATGCCATTTAGCAATGCTGTTAGCTTGTTTATGTATCACAGATTTATTATGAATGGTAATCCTGCTGGCCCTATTCTTATGCAGGCTGAGGTTTTGAAATATCTTCACAAAGAAGAGTCCAAAAAGTGGTATGCACCATACTATTATACGCAGAAGGCAATGCAGCTTGCTGCTGCTAAATTTAGTAGTGAATCTTTTGATGAATTAGAAAGTCAGTGGGCCGAAACAGAAGAAGAAAGACAAAAAATATCAAAATCATTGCAAGGATCTAAGGATTTGGTTCATAAAATGTTTTCTTTTACCTTTAAAAAGGGGGCAAGAGCATTGATGGGAAGTATTTATGCAGGACTTGGAGGTTCAGTTGCTAGTATGGTAAATTTTCCGAAGTCATGGTTGGCAGGATCCGTACTTGGTGCAGAGATAGCTCGTGTTATACATAAATTTAGAACTCCAGAGGTGAATCAAATAGTTACATCTTTAAAAACAAATGCAAACATAGCTAGCACTAGAAGATTTCAAGGATTGCACAGATTATTAGGCGCTCCTAATCATACAGATATGACAACGGCTTTTGAAATATATGAAAAATTGCATGACAAAGTGTTGAATAGTAAAGATGTGGATATGCTGAGAAGATTAAAAGCATGCGAATCCACTCCACACAGTTATCCAAAATGGAAGTTGCTTGTAGAGTGTGCTGAATCAAAAGGGGCAACTGAAATTGCAGATCTTGCAAGTGAATTTATGGAAGAGGGAAACAAGAAGTTAAGAAGAGCATTTGAACATATTCGTAAGCCAGGAGGAAGATTGAATCCATTGCCAACTAGAACTGCTGGCCGTGTATATAGTTTTGTTCGCAAGCCTATAACTTGGCTAGAAGAAAAAGCTTCAAATATTTTTGAAAAGTTAGCTGCAGATGAATCTACAGGTTTTCGTTCCAAGACTGCGCCTCGTCCTACGCCTTATGAGGCAAGTGCTCCTTATCCTGAACAGCATAGAATCAGAACAAGAGGGGCTACTTACAGTGATGTGGCAAAAGGCGGGGATCCATTTGCCGTAGAGTCTGCCCCAGAAGCAAGTGCCAAGCCTCCGCCAGCAGAAAGAGTGAGTGTGTTTAGGAAAATAAGAAATATGAGAAGTATAAATAAGGTAAGAGGTGTAGTTCAGGCAGTGAAGAATTCTGCTCTTAGAGAGAAATTGTCGAAAAGTTTAGCTGCTGCAGAGCAGAAAATTGCACAGTCTAAATTCTTGAGGCGTGCGGGGAATGTAGGAGGAGTTGTTTATATACTTATGAGTGCAGATATGCTGGTTGATAGCCGTAAGGAAATTGAAGAAGAAACGAATCCTCAGGTAAAAATCCAGCTCGAGCAAAGACATAATGCCCTTGCGCAGACTTTGATAGCGGATGCTGCTGTATTTGGCCTCACTCCATCTGCTGCTTTTTCTACTCTGGCTGGATCTATACTTGGTCCAATCGCGATTGCTTCTACTATAGGATATGCCGGTAATTATGCTTACGATGTTCGTACTGAACTTGCAGAGTGGTCAAAGGATGCGTCTGATTGGAGTAAGGTACCTGGAGCGCGAACACTAAAAGAAATAGAAGAAACAATAGGCGAGATGGATTCCAGAGGAAGAAGTGCAGGATTTGGTACGCCAAGAGTTATTGGATGGTTTGAAAGTCAGGGAAAAACTGATGAGAGAATTGATAGAATAGAAGATCACAACGCTGGTCTTAGAGAAGAAATGTTCCGTGGATATTTCAAACAAACTACACTCGCATCTTTTCCAAAGCGAAATGATGAATCTGAAAATCAATATGAGGCAAGAATAAGTGAGATGACTAGTGACAAAGTGGTGTTTGTGGAAAAGGTCACGCATGGAGATTTTGATTCTACATACAATAAAATGTTAGTTTCTGCTGATACATATGCCGAACTAATGAGCATGAGAAAAGAGTATGAAAAGAAAGGTGTTCCTGCTGTTATCGAATATAATGCACTGGATGGTTCAGATCGAAATATTGATTTAACAGAATTAGATATTAGATCGAATCCCGAGAAAACAAGAGAAATAATGGGGCAATACAAATATGAGTATGAGCCATTAAAACATCTAAGTGATATAGATATGGCAAATGACAGAAGAGCTGCAGCAGCAAGTAGTCTGCAAATGAAAATTTATGTGGATTTTGTTCATGCAAGAAACAAAATACCGCACGTAGAGGATATACAAAAATTAAGACAAGGAGCGCTAGAGCAAGCGAGTAGTTTACTATTGGAAGAGATAGAGAATAGATCTATAACCATAGAAAAATACAATGACTATATGCAGAAAATAGAAAGCATATTTCTTGCAGAGTCTCCAGGTGAATTACATGAGTCTATGACAAAACAGGCAATAGAAGATATGCATTCCAGAGAAGATGAATTGGGAGAAATTGCTAATGCAAGCGTGGAAAGCCGTAGGCATTCAGACGAAGATGAAAAGCTTACTCCTGTGAGCGATGAAATATCCGCAATGGAGAAAAATCCAGATTCATTTGTACGAATTAATGGATATGATCCTGTTATGCAGCACGAAGGATGGATTGTAAGGGACGTGTCTCACACGCTGCCTATTCATTTTTTCCGTGAACACACAAGAAAAGATCCTAGTAATTTGGATGGAGTCAGTGGAACTGTAGTAAGGACATCACCGGAAAGTACACACAGATTTATGGCTCGTAAAAATTCGGGAGAAGAAATAGAATTTAGCATCTATGATGCGAGTGAACTAGATGCAGATAAAAATGAAAATGCAGATCTTCTTGAGCATATTTTAACAACGCCTAGTGATAAGTCTCTTGCTCGTGTTGTTTCCTTGTTCCCTTCAGAGGTTACTTCCGGAAGGTCATGGAGAATGCACTTATTGCAAAATATTAAGAATATGTACAAATCCTCTGATAAGAAGAGGGAATTCTTGCAACAGCTTTTGGGCAAATTGCGTAAAGAATCAGCAGGTAAAGGATATTTGAGTCAAGATGATGCTGTAAGTATTCAGAGTTGGTTCATCGAAAATCAGGATAGGTTCTCCGAGTAAAATCCATATTGATTTTAAAATAAGGTGGACACTCATCCACCATGTGCTATCATCCACCCTATGGAACTAATTGTTATTTTTGGTATTGGAATTATTATTTTCTTACAAGTTGTAAGGCCTTCTATTTCCGGTAAAAAGCAAGATGATGAAAAGCTAAATAAAGAAGTGGGAAGTTTGAATGAGCAGCTTTCGAAAGAAAGATCTGCGAAAGATGAATTATCTGGAAAGAGCAAAGAGCTTTTCGCAAGGTACAAGGACTTGGAGGCAGATGCGAAGGCTGTGCAATATGAAAGAGATGATCTGAAGAAGAGAGTCTCTGATTTTGAGGCTAGACAAGAGAGTCGCGAAAAAGAATTGGAAGATAATATTGTACAACTGAATGCTGCGAAGAAGAGTTTGGCAGAAGAAAGAGAAAGAGTGATAAGAGAAGACGAAGAAAGGCAGAAACAAGCTCTGGAAACACGAGATAGGATATGGGCGGAGCACGAAAATACAGTTGTTTCACTTCTTTCTGATATTTGTAAGAAGCCACAATATCAATTTACAACTTACGATAACAATGATCTTCCAGAAGGATTCGATGGCAAGTTTAAGCCAGATTTTATGATAGATTTTCTGGGACAGTACATAGTGTTCGATGCAAAAGTATCTCGTTCTCAGGATATAAAGATTTATATAAGAGAGCAGGTAAAGAAAACTGCTGAAAAAGCAAAAGGCAGAAGTGATATTTATGCATCTATATTTTTGGTGGTTCCAACTGATGCAATTTCTATGCTCAAGGAGCATATTTTTTTCGAAAATGGTTTTACATTCTTCATAGTTTCACCAGAGGGGCTTGCACCGATAATTTCTTCTCTAAAGAAAATTACAAATTACGAATTAGCAGAACAGTTTGATCCACAGGAGCGTGAAAACATTGTGAATCTTATCGCGAAGCTCGATTATCATGTAAACGAAAGGAATGCTTGGGATATTATGATGGCTCAGAAAGGAGTGGATGTAATAGAAGATGTTGAAAAGCTTCATCCAGAACTTATGCAAGAAGTTGAATTAAAAAAATCAAAGATGAGACTTCCTACATTTAAGTCATCGGATATAAAAAGACTGATTTCTAGTAAAGAAGAAAGGAAGAAAGTTGTTCAGGAACTTACAAAGCCGCGAGCAGCTATAGATTTAAATAAGTAGTAGCTTTATCTTACTCGACTTGCCAATTCTGTGAGACATCTAGGTTCACTCGTCGCATCGAGTTCACCATGCTTTGCATGGGAACTCATCCGACTCACTCTCGCGATGTCTCACAGAATGGCGCGCCGAGACGAAAAGCTACCGAGTAAGAAAAGCTAGCTCCAAGCTTTCTTAATATATTCCTCCACACACCTATTCGTATTAAAGTATCCAATTAGTCCTATTGCTCTCTTCATTCTACGAATCCAACGCTCTCTTCCGCTGTAGTAGTATTCGGGTACTACTTGGAACTGAAGCTGAGTGTAGAGATCTTCTGCATCTACTTTTGTGTGATCTTCTACTCCTGCAGCATTTGCAAGTGGACCTATTCTCCATCCTGCTTCTGGATCTATCTCGTATGCTTCTGCCCACCATCCATCTAGTGTAGAAAGATTAAGCGCACCATTTAGACAGGCTTTCATTCCTGATGTTCCAGATGCTTCATGCAATCTTGTGGGAGTGTTTAGCCATACGTCTGTTCCTTGTACGAGAAGTTTTGCTAGTTCTGGATTATAGTTTTCTAGATATACGATTCTTACACAATCTCTAAGCTCTTTTGATCTTTCTATCATTCTTTTTATAACGCTTTGGCCAAATGCGTCTGCTGGATGAGCGTTGCCTGCATGAATAATTTGTACGTTGCCCTGGCAAGCATCTCTAAGTCTTATTAGATTCTTGTACAGAAGTTCAGGGCGCTTATAAGAAACCACACGGCGTGCGCTAGAGATTGTAAGATGTTCACTATCAAATGGTGTGACAGTGTGTTTGTTTACTTCTTTTATAAGTCTATCTTTCGCTTTCATGTGAGCATTCCATAATGCTTCATCTGGAATATCTCTACATTTCTCTGAAAGAATTTTTGGATTTTCTTCCCAGCCTTTTGCGAATTTGCTGAAAACCTTTTTCATCTCAGTAGAGATCCAAGTATTTATATGAACGCCATTGGTTATAGAATCTATTTTTTCTCCGGGGAACATATTTCGTGATACCTCTCCATGTATCTTGGATACGCCACATGTGTAATGGCTCAAGTGCATGGCAAGATGAGTCATAGATAAATTATCATTCCCAGCTATATCTTTTATGTGCCATGGAATCATGTCTCCTAGAATTCTATGGGCCATTTCGTAATCGAAGTGATCATGCCCTGCAGGCACTGGGGTATGAGTAGTGAATGCACAAGCTTTTCGTACTTCTTCATCTTTGTAGTCTCTTTCTCTAAGCAATTCCAATGTAAGAAGCGCAGCATGCCCTTCGTTCATGTGGAATGTATTTATATCTTTGTATCCGAGAGCTCTAAGCATTTTCACTCCACCTATTCCTAGAACTGCCTCTTGTTTGAGTCGATCATTTCCATCACCACCATATAGTTGCCTGGTAATACCTCTGTCTTCTTCTGAATTTTCTTCTAAGTTTGTATCTAGAAAAATTATAGGAACAGACTTTCCTCGAGCGAGTCGCGTTGCCTCTCGACTTTCGCCGTTGGTGAAAGCTCGAGAAAAGCGCGACGAGTTGAGAGGCTTTAGGTCATATTGCCATCCTCCAACATATACATCTCGTCCATCGAGTTTTATAACAACCTTCTCTTTTAACTTCTTCATGAACTTGCTTGGCTTCCAGGAAAATTCTTCGTATGCCTGTGTCCCATCTAGAGCAATTTTTTGTTTTAGATATCCATGTTGCCAACATATAGATACGCAGGCGGATGGAATTTGCATATCTGTGCATGATCTCATTATGTCTGCAGCGAGCATCCCGAGTCCTCCAGCATATGTAGGAATCTTACTATCTAGACCTATTTCCATTGTGAAGTAGGCGACTGTAAGCGGAGTTATGTTCTTCTTGGGCATCATATTATTATAGCAGAAATCCGTGTTTCATGGCAGTTTTTAGTGTTTACCCCGCTCGCGTGCTTAAGGCGGTATATGCGACGAAATCAACATGGGATTGATCATATATTGGCACCCAAGAATGATTTCTTAGTAAAAATAACCTGCACGCTCGCTGCTTTTACTATTTCTAATTCTGCTAGAATGTGTGTGTGAAATTAACCCAAGCAATCCTCCCCGTAGCCGGACTCGGTACCAGATTCTTACCTTGGACCAAATCTGTGCCAAAAGAATTGTTACCCGTAGGCAATAAGCCAGTTATTGCACTTCTTGTAGATGAATGTCTTTCTGTTGGAATAAAAGATATTTGCTTTGTTATAAGTAGGGGAAAAGAGTCAATCCCACAGTTCTTTTATGAAGATAATGAACTTGAGGAAGAGCTAGAAAGAAGAGGAAAGAAAGATTTACTTTCTGATTTGAAAAGATATAACGAAGTAAATTTTCATGTTGTATATCAAGAAGAGCAGTTGGGTGATGGGCATGCAATATTACAAGCTGCGGATTGGGTAGATTCGGAAAATGTTGCCGTGCTTTTTGGGGATGATCTTATAGTTTCTGATGCCGGCAATGGATTGCAGCAGATGGTACAGGCGGACCGCGGACCGCGGACCGCGGTCCGCAAAGTCATGATGTCTTTACAAGATGTACCGAAAGAAGATGTGTCCAGATACGGAATAGTGGAAGTGAAGCAGTCACAAGGCAGGCTAAAGGAAATAACGAGCCTAGTAGAAAAGCCAACACCGGAGGAAGCTCCTAGTACTTTGGCAATAGTTGGCAAATTTATACTTCCAAAATCTATATTCGATGTTTTGCCAGATGTTGGCGCAGGTCATGGTGGAGAAATTCGTCTAGTAGATGCACTTATAAGTGAACTAGGCAAAACGCCAATTTATGGTCACGTGTTCGAAGGGAAAAGATTCGATGTGGGTACTCCGGAGGGTTACAAAGAAACTGTACAAATTCTTGGATAGCACTGATGTTGTTTGTATAGCACTCCGCTCGCGTGCTTAAGGTGGTGACCACCTGCACGCTTGCTGTTTTTTTGCTGTTTTTTATTTAGTTAAGACTTTTCTTGCTTAAAGAAATTTCTCTAGTAGCATTATTCGTGATGGCTACCTCATACAATGATCAAACAGTTGAATTGCTCGAAGAAGCCGAAAGATTGAAGTTAAACTGTAAACACGAGGAGTCTATTTCATTGCTTGAAAATCTTCTTTCCGATGATCCTGGGAATGTAGCAGCATTGGAGGAGATTGCAGACAATGAATTGAGCTTAGAGAGATACGAAAGAGCTGTGACTGCTGCAAAACAAGCGGTTGCGCTCGATAAAGAAAGTTATATGGGACATTATGTTCTGGGATTTTATTCTTCTCTAAAAGGGGATTGGAAACTTGCTGCAGAAAGATTAAAAACAGCAAACAGTATAAAGCCAAACAATCCAGAAATTCTTAGATGCCTTGGATGGTCACTTTTCAATCAAGATGAGAAGGTTAGGGGAATAGTTACCTTGGAAAGATCTTTGAATTTGGATTCAGAAAATGTGCTTACATTATGTGATTTAGGTGTTTGTTACATGCATTCTGGTGATTTACAGAAAGCAATTTCCATTTTCAGTGCAGTTTTGGATCTAGACATAGAAAACGAGAAGGCTCGTGAGTGCATTAAAATGATAAAGAAGATGAAGGCTCGCAAGACCGCATAAAACTTTGGTATTACGTACTAGTTTGGTAGAATCTATGAGATGCCTGTTCAAGCTTTGAAAAGCACAGAAAAGCCTGTAATAAATTCCGTTAAGGAAGAAGAGCCAATTTCTTTGGATGGTGTTAGTAAGTTTTTAGCGGCAAGTGGATATAAGAGAAGATTATTTTGTGGAGTCAGGTATAGCGATCTAATTCTTACAACGATTTTTGTAAGTGGAATTTCTCTAGTGTTTTCACTATGTGTGAGTTCTGCAATGCATGAAAGTAATGCGATATTAGAAGTAGAGAAAAAACCTATACAGCTATTTCTAAGCAACAGTGCGACTTCTTCACAGGTGCAAACATTTTTACAAGCACTCACTACTTTGCCTCATGTAGAAAACATTAATTATCTAACAAGCGAAAGACAGCTTGCTATGGTGGGTGAAGTAGATGTGGAAAGCATGGATGTTATGCTTAATTCAGGTAATCCTTTTGCAGATAGAATAGATGTAACTTTAAGTTCAAAAGATGCAGCGCCTGCATTTTTGGGATTTCTGAAATCTTCTGAACTTGGATCAATTTTTCATCCACAGTATATTTTAGAAATTCCTAAGCAATGGGAGGAAACTCTTGCGAGAATAAAATCACATCAGTTTTATAATGTGTTATTTTCTACATTTGCTGTTATATCTATTCTTATGATCTTTATGGTTATGTTTCAGTTCGTGAGAATGAGGCTGAAGTCTATGGAGCGTCAAATCAAGACTTTTAAGCTACTTGGAGCTTCTTCCTGGCTTATATGGAAGCCATTTATGGCAGAAGTTGCTGTGATTATGATATTTGCATTTGCTGTGACAGGAGTTAGTTTCAGCTATATTGTTTAGTTGTGATGCCTACTTGCATTTATAATCCAACTAATGTGTATTAACGGTTTTAGTAATATTATAAAAATGAAAAAATATTTTTTTAACGCGAAACCGCATGGGTAGAGTAAGCACTTCTGAGGCAGTCGTTCTTAAAACATACGATATTGGAGATAGCGATCGTTACTGTATTTTTCTGACTCCATTGTATGGACGTATAAATGTATGTGCAAAAGGCGTAAGGAAAACGACAAGTAAGATGGGCAGTTCTTTGCAGACTTTTCAATATCTTAATGTGGATTTAGCAGAGCATTCATCCGGATTTTATTTAAGGTCTGCAAAATGCCTCGAATCTTTTGAGAATATTAGAAAGGATATTTCTAAATTTCAATCTGCAAGTCGTGGATGTGAGTTAATTTTTAGATTGATTCATGAATCAGAGCCAAGTGAAAATATTTTTGCCATATTAAAAGCATATTTAAGTATTTGTAATGAGTCTGAGAATGAAAAATTATTTCCTACTTTGCAAATGATGCTTTTTAGAGAATTAGGACTTCTACCTTCTTTTCGGGAAGATGAATCAATGTCAGATTCTCTGAAATCATATTTATCTTTTGTAGGCTCATTTGAGCAAAGCATAGAGAATCAAATTTCTGATAGTGATTTGGTAAAATTATCTATGGTTTGTAATGAGATTCTAAAAGATGAATTAAATTATCCTCTTAAATCAGAATCCGTATCATGTTAATTTTCTAGATATGGATCTATACCTATCTCTTCTACTTCTGGTCTAGCTTCGTAGTCTGAGTAGAATTCTTCTTTCAATATTTCTTCATCAGAACTTTTTACGAATCTATACCAAATAGATTTCATTCCAGGAACCTTTCTGCTTACGATCCGAGTTTCTCCTGGAGGTATTTCCGTAGTCATATCTGTTCTAGATGGTGGTGGTTTTTTTATATCCCATACGAATGGCCCTATAAGTTCAGTATTTCTTTTTTTAGGCTTAGTTCCGTAATAGATAAAGTAGGCCTTGCTATCCTCGTAATGCGTTTGGATAAGAATATCTCCACTTGTGTCATTTATAAATTTTAAATCAGTCCATGGTGGAAATATTGTGGCATCTGTTCCTATAGGGAAGTAATACCTAACTGCGTAACTGTGATTTCTTCTTTTGGAGATAGGGAATCCAGCGATCCAAGCACCACGGAATGCAGTTGTGCTTACCTGACAGAGCCCGCCTCCGAATGCAGGGAGAGTTCGTGCACCCATTATTGTGAGTTCTTTTAGAAATCCCGTCTTATCATTTACTGGTCCTAAAATTTTATTGAAAGAAAATTCTTCTTTTCTATTTATTATTTCCCCATTAAATTTTTCTAGGCCTTTTCTGATGTTGTGTCTTCTATTTAGTGGAGATCCATAATAATCAGATTCTCCTATAGCGACTAGCTCTCTTATTCCAGATTTTCTAAGCTCTAAGCTTCTTACTGCCACCCTAGGGTTTGATTTTTCCACTGGCAGTTGTACTAGGGATACATTATTTTCTAGTGCTTCAATTGTCATTTCAGAAGCGAGTTCGCTATTCAAGCTTCTTCCAGTTAGTCCTACTCCTTCAAATTCTATTTCGCCAGAATCAGATTCATTTATAGTTACTTTTCCTGAGTCTCTATTTATTTTTGAGCCTATGACGGCATCGAGTGTTTTTTTGATCTCTTCTTTGTTCCAGGAAATTCTTTTTTCTAGTTTTACACCTTTTGGGATTTCTTCTGTAAGAAGTATTACTTCTGATTCGTCGAAAATATAAACATCTTTGTACTCGAGCCAGCTTTTCTGCGGTTCTATTTCGAAGTTTAGATAATCGTGTTGAAAAGTAATTTTGTTTGGATATGCGAATGTACAAACTGGAGTCAGAAAAATAAAGATCCCAAATATTAAATTACAAAACTTTTTCATATCAATAAGTATTTCTATCTAGAGCCTGGTTTACCAATGCGTCTGCTTCTTTGTTTTTTTCTCTAGGTATGTGACAAAAACGAATATCATTGAATTGAGCGGCAAGTTCAAGTACTTCTTCTACAAGCGGTTGAAGGGTAGGCATTTTTACTTTGTATTCTCCTGTAACCTGTTTAACCACCAATTCAGAATCTAGGTAACAAGTCAGATGATTTGGCTGAAAATTAATTGCATGCTCTAAGCCAGAAATAAGAGCCCTGTATTCTGCTTCATTATTTGTAGCCGTTCCTATTTCTTCGCAATATTCTTTTAGAACTTCTCCTGAATCTGGATTCTTGATCAATAATCCTATTGCAGAATCTCCAGGATTGCCTCGAGATCCTCCGTCACAGAATAAATGGAGAGATCCTCCAATTGATTCCACGCTATGTTCCTGTATCCCGTGTTCCTCGACATCATCTAAGGCCTTTTCTACAGCCTCTTTTACGAATTGATCACGCTCTCTGGCAAGAAAAAATAGCTTCTTTAGCCTTTCTTCTAGTTTGGCAGGGATTTTTACCATCATCGGGATTCTAGCAGGATTTCAAAGCAATTATTATGTGTTATTGAGCATAATAAGAAAATAAGCAGCAAGCGTGCAGGCGGTATTTTGCGTAAGAAATCAATCCGAGACCTCTGATAAGTAATAAACGGTGATGGGTTACGTTGATTTCGTCGCATATACCGCCTTAAGCACGCGAGCGGGGAGTGTTTTATGTTTTACGTGCTACAAAATATGGCATACGTATCACCGAACATGTAGTATTTCCTCATGCGTTATTCACAACTCTTCGGAAAAACCAGAAAAGAACCACCAAAGGATGCGCAAATTGCGAGCCATAAGCTACTTGTACAGGGTGGATTCGTGCATCAGACGGCTGCGGGCATATATTCATATTTGCCACTTGGATTTTATGTGCTCTGGAAGGTAGATGCGATTATTCGTGATGAACTTGCTAGGCGCGGTGTACAACATATGGTTATGCCATTCGTACATCCTGTAAGTTTATGGAAAGAAACAGGAAGACGAGAAAAGATGGATGATATTCTTGCGACTTTCGATGCAGCACATGGTGGGGAGTATTTACTTGCTCCTACTCATGAAGAAACTGTTACTGATCTTGCTAGAACTTTCATAGAAAGTTACAGAGATCTTCCAGTGATAGTAAATCAGAATCAGTGGAAGTACAGAGATGAGCTTAGAGTTTCCGGAGGACTTCTTCGTACGCGTGAGTTTCTTATGCAGGATGCATACAGTTTCGATAAAGACGAAGAAGGAATGAGTCAGAGTTTTGAGCTTATGAGTGAGGCATATCACGATATATTTGATCGTATTGGTTTAGATATTATTGTTGTGCGCGCAGATAGCGGAACTATGGGCGGATCGAATTCAGAAGAGTTTATGGTGGTATCTGATGTGGGAGAAGACACTGTATTTGTGTGTGAAGAATGTAACGAAGGAATAAATGCAGAAGCAGGAGAAAATGACAATAAATGTCCTAAGTGTAAGAAGGCATTAAAAGAAAAGAAGGCCATAGAACTTGGTCATGTTTTCCAGCTGGGTACGTGTTACGCCGAAAGTATGGGAGCAAATTTCAATGATGAAGATGGAAAATCAAAACCACTTCATATGGGATGTTTCGGAATTGGAATTTCCAGAGTAATAGCTGCTATTGCCGAAGCTTCACATGATGATAAGGGAATTGTTTGGCCAGAGTCTGTAGCACCATTTAATGCTCACATCGTTACTATTGGTGATAGTGAAGAAGTGGTAGAAATGGCAGAAGATGTTTACGATGAATTGTGGGATATGGGTATAGAAACATTACTTGATGATCGTGATGCCTCTGCAGGAGAAAAGCTCGCAGATGCAGATCTAATAGGTGTTCCACACAGAATTGTTGTTAGTGCCAAATCTATAAAAGCAGGTGGAGTTGAATATAAGAGTAGAAATAGCAAAGATGCAAAAGTTGTTCCTAAAGAGGAGATTATGGATTGTATAACTCCTGGAGTATTGGATGAGGTTAGGGAGATACTAGGTGATAATTTGGGAATTTAGCTCATTTGGGAGGGCTTTAGGGCATTTAAGGCTTTAGGATTTAGGGATGATATAATGAGGTTTATGACAATTGTAGATTTTAGAAAATTAGATGCATGGCAGAAATCGCATGATCTTTCTATAAAAATATTTAAATTAACAAAATCTCTTCCAGATGATGAAAGATATGAAATGGTTTCGCAATTAAGAAGAGCATCCACATCGATTTCAGCAAATATAGCTGAAGGTTTTGCTCGTTATAAATATCCAGATAAAAGAGCCAAATATGTTATTGCAAGAGGTGAACTTGTTGAAGTTATGTCCCATTTAATTTATTGCAAAGATGTTGAATACATAAGTGAAAATTCATTTAATGACATTAATAAAGATTGTACTGAAGTTTATAAACTTATTAATGGTTTAATTGCAAAAATGAATACAAGTGCAAATTCAAAAACACCTAAGCCCCTAACTCCAAAACCCCTAAAGCCCTAAATGCCCAAGTCTTGGTTAACAATAACCTTCTTACTGTCATTCCTAGCTTCTTCTGTAGCTTTGCACTGGATGCAGCTTGCAAGCTATCCACGTGAGGTTTGGATTGTATTTCTTGTATCTATAATTATTTCACTAGGGCTTTCATTTAGGTCTAATGTTTTTAAATTGGTTTTATGTGTACTTCTTGGATCTGTAATTTCTTTTATGCGCATAGAACAAACGACTCATGAGATTAGATACAACTCGGTAGAAGCTTTTGTAAGCGAAGAAGAGATTATATTGCATGGAATAATTTTGGCTGAGCCAGATAAACGTCCTATGAAAACTAAATTTACAGTTGATGTTGATAATATTGTAATTAACAATGGCGCTCTCCTCGAGCGAGTTATGCTGCCTCTCGACGACTGCCATTGGCAGTCGCTCGAGGAAAGCACAACGAGTCGAGAGGCAGTCAAATGCTTTAAGGTAGACGGAAAAGTTCTGGTTACAGATAACGACCAATGGCCAGTTCATAAATATGGAGATGAAGTAGTAGCAATAGGCGTTCTGGAGCTGCCCGGACAGATAGAAGATTTTCATTACGACAGATACCTAAGTAGGTTTGATATCTATAGTGTGATGTATAGAGCGAAGATAGAAACTATAAGTGAAGGTCATGGCAATAAGATATTTGCATTTTTATATGATCTAAAAGAAAAATTCGAATCTCAGATAAATCGTCTGTATCCGGAACCTCATGCATCATTTATGGCGGGACTTCTCACAGGGTCCAGACGTGGTATTCCAGAACACTTGCTAGAAGATTTTCAGACAACAGGCCTTACTCACATAATTGCGATCAGTGGATACAACATAACAATCGTAATGTCGGTGGTAGCTGCATGCCTTTTCTTTTTGCCTCTAAGGTGGCGATTTTATCCTTCTATAATTTCTATAATATTTTTTACTATCTTTGTAGGAGCATCTCCTTCTGTAGTTCGAGCTGCAATTATGGGATCACTTGGGCTTTTTGCTTTGCAATCAGGGAGAATGAAGCATTCTTTCATAGCTGTGCTTCTAACAGCATTTATTATGATTGCAGTGAATCCTAAATATCTCTGGTACGACGCTGGATTTCAGCTTTCTTTCCTCGCGGTACTTGGTGTTACATTCATAGGCCCTATGGTTGAGCCTTATATAAAAGCTGTTCCAAAATCTTTTTCTCTTCGTGAAGCATTGCAAATGACAATCGCTGCTCAACTTACTGCAGTTCCTTTGATTGTAGTTCTATTTGGACATTTCTCTGTGGTAGCACCTCTTGCAAACGTATTAGTAGCATTCTTTATCCCGCTTGGGATGCTATTTGGATTTCTAGGAACAGTGCTTAGTTTTATTTCTTTTGGACTTGGACAAGCAGTTTCTTTCCTGGGGTGGGGGATGTTGCAGATAATTATTTTCGTCGCAGAAAGCTTATCGAATGTTCCTTATGCACTTTTGGATGTGGAAGTAAGTTGGTGGGGGATTTTGATTTATTATATTGTTCTTACAGCTTTGATAATATTTTGGAGTAGAAAAAAAGTAGAGTAGAGGAGCATCTTTTTCCTCAGCCGTCTTTTGAAAGTAAGAAAAAGGGCTGCAAATAATGCTTATTTAAATGTAATTCGAATTCCACCGCTTTTCTTTAAGAACCAGTTAAGTATTACAGTTAATATCCAAACCATAACTGCACCAAATGCCGGTGTTAAGAGACCCATAATAATTAAAGCTACGCCATCTGCATGGTTTCCAACAATAATCATTAAAATTCCTGCTAACAAATAAAATATGCCAAATATTGCATAAAGAAATGCACAAACTTTCGCACTGTCTTTGGCATTTATGTTCATAAGTTTAGTTTCTGACATATCAAGGATTGTTAGATATTTAGAATGTGTTGCTAGTATATATAAGATTTTCTTTTTTATCTTTACTAAATTTCTTTACCTCTGCTTCTCGTTTTCTAGCTTCGCTTAAGGTTTCAAATTCTTCAGAATATACAATTTTGATTGGAAGTCTTGAGCGTGTGTATTTAGCGCCTTTTCCTGAATTATGCATGTCTTCTCTAGCTTGAAGGTCTATACAAGATCCACTGTATAGAGAATTATCGCAGCAGCGAGCAAAATAGAAGAAAGGCATATGGTAAGTAGTCTAGTTCATAGCCTCTCTTTGGGGTATATTTCATTGGCAATTATTATTTAATATTCTTTCTCAAATATTCCTATGCATAATGCTGCTTTCCTTGGCTCCAAGTTTACTTTGCTTATGCACTTAGGTTGCGTATTCCATTTGCTGTTTTTACTCGGAGTTATTTTCTTCGCGGTATGGGCAATCAAGAATCTCTCAAAAGATAAATTCAAGAAGCTTTGGATTTGGTTCCTAGTTATAGGTTTAGTTGGTTCGATAATATTTTCAGGCGGAGCAAGGTTCAAGAAAAGATTCTCATGCGATAAGACTGACAAAATATCTATAATGCAGGAAGTTCTTCTGGAGCAGGGGTTTGATGTGAGCGATGAACAGATGGAGGCAATGATGGAATCAGTGAAAGAAAAAATGGGTAGCATGAAAGGGAAAGCTCACGGTGAGTGGTTTAAGAGATGATTGGTAGCCCCAGGGAGAATCGAACTCCCGTTGCCAGGATGAAAACCTGGTGTCCTAACCACTAGACGATGGGGCCTAGCTTATTTCTGGAGCATTCTAGCATTATTCTGCTGACACAGAAAAAACAATTCTTTGATTTTCATATCGAAATGTAGCCTATGAATTTATAGTAAATTAGTTAGAATGGATGCATGCCCCCAACAAACCTTCCTCTAATAATTCTTATAATAATAACGCTTTTTTTTCTGATCTCTATTCCTGCATTCAAAATAAAGAGAGAAGAGTTCAAGAAAACAGGTAAACATCCAAAAGGTCACTATATGGGACTTGGAATTGCCACAGGACTTCCTATCGGAATTCCGTTAGGAGCTGTTATGGGCAATATTGCACTTGGACCTGCTATAGGAATTGCGATTGGCGTTGTAATTGGTGCTGGACTAGAAAAGCAACACGCCAGTGAACTTAGACCAATGACAGAAAGGGAAAGATCGGTGCAACAGAAGCTTATCCTCATATGTACAGGAACTCTTCTACTTGGAGTTTTGACCTTTTTCTATTTGCAGAATTTCTAAGATAGTTCTGCAAAATCAAACCTAGCACCTCTATTCATAAGACCAGCAACGATAGATACTACTAGACTAATTAATACACTTGAGATTGCAGCATAAACTATAAGGTTTTCATCTCCTTTTACATTTGCATAAATAGAAAGGGGAGTGCCAACTAGCAGAGATATAGCTACAGCAAACATAGCTCCTTTTGCATTTAATCTGTTCCATGTGAGACTAAGTATAGTTGGGAATAGTCCAGCAGAAGCTAGTGCTCCGTAAATTAGAAATACCCACATAAGTTGAGGCTTAAGTAATGCAATGGCTGTTCCTATAACAGCACAAACAATCATAGTAATTCTAGAAGCTCGCAAAATATCTTTGTCTACTGGATTTGGATTTATATATCTTTTGTAGATATCTATAGCACCAAGTGAGCTAAGAGCTACGTATGCACTATCTATAGTGGAAGATAGTCCTGCAAATGCCATAAAGATAAATAATATGATTGCCCAGCTAGGCAAGAAGTGAGCTATCACTATAGGTCCTACCATTTGAGGATCGGATACTTCTATGGCAAAAGCTGGATTTGCTGCAACAAATCCAAGCAAGCAAAGCGTCATTGGTACTAGTGCAAATATAAGTCCTCCAATTACGAAAGTTCTTATTATATGTTTTTCTCGTACAGCAAAACCTCTCTGGAAAAACATCTGATCTCCTATAGGACCAGAAAGAAGGCTAATGGTTACAGGAATTCCAAATGCCCATGCAATACCAGGATGAAAGATGCTTCCAAATTCTCCAGATACTCCACCAAGACCACCAATCACAGCATCAAATCCTCCTGCGATACTTATAACCAGTGGCACTAGAATAAATCCAAGAATAATTATCATAAGCATTTGTATTACATCAGTGAGTACAGATGCTTCCATTCCACTTATAAAAGAATAGGCGAGTGCAGTAATTGCCATTGCAAGGATTGCAATGTTTACATCTATCCCAGTAAGCAAAGAAAGTAGCGTTCCACCTGCGAGAGCATTTATAAGTAATGCACCTATCTGATATCCAAAGAAAATTATTAGAAATGCGATGTGTGCTCCTGTGTGACCTTTGAATCTTTTTATAATAAATTCTGGCATTGTGTATCCATTCGGAACCAGTTTTCTAAGCCTAAGTGCTAGGGGAGCAAACAGAAAGAAGCAGATTATATTTGGAACTACAAACCAGAACGCTCCAGCAATTCCTTTTGTATATGCCTGAAGAGATGCAATAAAAATTGCAGGTGCCCATACCCAACTTACTGCGATACTTAGTGCTCCGTGCATCCATTTGACCTCTCTTTTGGCGACCAGGAAATGTTCCATAGTCTGATTTCCCTGCCTTCTCCTATCTAAGATCCATACGACTGAGATCATAAATAGGGCAAATGCGAGTAGAAGGCCGAGTGCTGCGCTAGGGGAGATGTGTGACATAGTGCAGCTAATATGTTTTAATTTTAATGAGTGGCCAATACCACCATTTGGTGGTAGTTATCACCACAATCTGCTAAAATATAGGTATGCACGTAGAAGTACTACAGAATTTGGGACTAAGTCCAAATGAGGCAAAGATATATGAAGCTTTACTTACGTATGGCGGTTCATCTGTGTCTACTATTTCTTTGCGAGCAAAAGTGCATCGTAGAAATGCATATGACAGTATTCATAGGCTTATAGAAAAAGGACTTGTTTCTGAAGTATTTTCGGAAGGTGAAACTGTATATGAAGCAGTAGAACCTGCAAAACTAATGGAACTTATAAAAGAAAAAGAAAGGAAACTAGATGCTATTCTTCCTCAGCTTCAAACATCTTTTCGTGATACAAAAGCTCCACAGCGCGCATACATATATAAAGGCGTAGAAGGTATGAAAAATTATCTACGTGAAGCTTTGCGTGCAGGTAAAGATATGTACGAGTTTGGTGCAAAAGGAGGATGGTTTGATCCGCGAATGAAAGATTTTACTGAATGGTTTTTGGATGAAGCTAAAAAGAAAAAGATAAAATTCCATCACATATTTGATTTCGAGGTAAAAGATCAGTTGCCACATGTGCCCAAAGCAGTCGGAAAACCCTATAAATTCGCGCCTCCAGTATATTCCTCTAAATCTGCAATTGAGGTATACGGTGATCGTGTAGTTACATTTACAGGACTTGGTATAGGTACGCTAGATGATGATCTAACTATTTTTGTGATAGTTAGTCCTGAGCTTGCAGATAGCTATAGAACTTGGTGGCAGTTTATGTGGGACTCGATTCCAGAAGAAAAAAATTAATATATACCAAAAACCCCCAAGTATCTTTATAGGACAGTTGGGGGTAATTGAAATTGCGATCTATTTGTTAGCCATGAAGCACTCTTTGCAGAGTACTGGCTTTCCGCCTTCTTCTACTGGGCGAGGCTTGAATGGGACTTCGCAGTCCTGTCCACACTTCGCACAAACAGCAGGGTGCATTTCACGTTCGCCTCTTTTTTGAGACTTGCGTGCGTTGCGGCAATCTTTGCAACGTTGAGGAGCACTTAGATCTTTTGATGCATAGAACTCCTGTTCTCCCTCTGTAAATACAAAGGTAGCGCCGCAGTCGCTGCATACTATGTCTTGATCCGCCATGGGAAATATAAAGGAAAAAAATATTATTTACAGTTTCCTTTTTTACTGCTTCCCATATTGAGATTTCGTAGGAAAGGATTCTGTTAGAAGCATTCAACGCTCTTTTTTAGGCCGCGTCAAGCGCTGTTATTGGATAATATCAATCTGGATGAGAAAGAGTATCCTCTGTCATTTCACGAAAATATCTTCTCATTGGACATGTGAATCCGCGATACATACTTTCCATTGTAGAATGGTCAGCAGTTCCAGAATTTGAAGCCTTAATCAATATTTGTACAACTCGTTTATCATGCTCTGAGAGTTCTTCTATCATATATACAAAATAACCCAATTTGCTATATATGTCAATAATTTATCATCTGCTTTCCTCGAGTGAGTCCTGAGCTTGTCGAAGGACGAATCGAGAGGTTACTTCTCGATTCAGTGGTGCGCCGCTTCGCTCGAAGAGAGCTTATAATCCTGCAAATAGCTGGTGCTTATATGTCCTATTTCTAGCAGCTCCTAGCCATTCCCAGACTGTTTCTTCATATACAAACTCTATATCGTCAAATTCTCGTCTCAAATTGCTTATATCTGATTCTTTACTGCAAAAGAACACTTTTACACCGTCAAATACAGATAATTTAGAGAGTTCTTCTCGCAGCTTTGATTCTTTTTTCTTAGTAGAAAGTACAGAATAAATCTTTGCACTCTTTTCTGTAATTCCATATATATCTACTCCTTCTAAATTTCCTCCAAAAGGGAGTAATAAATAAAGAAGTTTAAAATGCTTACGAAGATATTCTTGGCATACAGTTTGTTTTTCGAATGGTAGTAGCCAATTCCATTGCTCATTTGTTTTTCCTTTTATTAGATAATCAATTCTATCTCCTATTATGTGCCATTTAGAAAGCCCATTCTTTCGTGGTGCTCCAGCAAGCAATCTTATTCTCATGCTAGGAGATACTTTCTTGGCTCCATATATTTTTAATTTTTTTAGAAAATGAAAATCTTTTGGACATTCAAACTTTGTTTCTGGTTTTATCTTTCCTATAATCATCTTATTTATTGCCTGATATTCGGCACATACAAATCCACCAGTTTCTCCAAGTTCTCTAAATCTTTTTATCTTGTTTTGATTTTCGGATTTATAAAATCTGTGATTAAGAGTACAGAAATCTTCATGATGAACAGCAATTTCTGAATCTGCAAAAAGCCTGGTTTGTACTCCCATGTTTTCCTCTACAGATAATTCTGCGAATGTTCGTGTTTTTAGCGGATGCCGAATAAACCACGAAATCATAAAATCAGTGTATCATTGTTGCCGATGCTTATATACGACATCTTCATGTTCGGGATGATGGTGGTGACCATCCTAATACTTCTTACATTCATAATGAGTCTATGGGTGTGGGTGCCATTTGTGCCTACTCCAAACAAAGTAGTAGATCATATGATCAAGCTTGCAGGGTTTAGAGGAGATGAAACTGTATATGATCTCGGATGTGGAGATGCGAGAATGCTTATAGCTGCCAAGAAAAAACATCCAGGTATAAAAGCTATAGGTTATGAGCTTCCTATAGGTGTTTGGATGCTTGCGGAGCTTAGAGTTCTTTTTTCTAGACAAAAGGTAGATGTAAGGCTTGGGGATTTTTGCAAAGCAGATGTATCGGATGCAGACATCATGCTTATTTATCTTGTTCCAGAAGTTATGAACACTCTAAAGAAGAAATTTGATGTGGAACTTAAAAAGGGTACAAAGGTAATCTCACATGGCTTTGCTATTCCTGGGAAAGAACATGTATTGGTTGAACGTTGCGAACTTCCTTCTTGGAATTTCCTAAAACCCCCTAAGCAGAAAGGTCCTAGAGTGTTTGTTTACGAGTGGTAATTAAAATACCACCTGCACGCTTGCTATCTTTTTATACAAATATTTTCAGAACGATCCATGATAGAATGTTCGGTATGTCTACAAAAAAGCTACCTCTTGGAACAAAAGAATTACCTAAAGCTCCAAAGCTGAAAAAAATAATAGGTCCTAGTTTTATAATTCTAGGTCTAGGTCTTGGCAGTGGAGAAATTATTATGTGGCCTTACCTTGCAAGTAACTATGGACTTGGAATGGTGTGGGGAATTGTAATAGGAATTACTATGCAGTTCTTTATAAACATGGAGGTAGAGAGATATGCACTTATAAACGGAGAGAGTGTGTTTGTAGGATTTGCGAGGATGCTTAAGTGGCTTCCTATATGGTTCATATTATCTACATTTCTCGGATTTGGATGGCCTGGCATAGGGCTTGCTGGAGCGACACTTCTATCTGAAGCATTTAATATAAGTGAACCAAGAATTGTAGGAGTTTGTGTATTTGTGCTTATAGGTTTGATTCTTTCTTTTGGAAAAGTTTTATACAAAACAGTAGAGAGTTTGCAGAAAGTGCTTATAGGAGTTGGTGTGCCTTTTGTAGTGATACTTACTTTGTATCTGGCAAAAAAATCTGATTATGCAGCGTTAGCCAATGGAGTAGTAGGAATAGGTGAAGGATTTAGCTTTCTTCCCATCGGGATTGCTATGGGTACTTTTCTAGGAGCAATCGCATATGCAGGAGCTGGTGGAAACTTGAATCTTACTCAGTCCTGTTATGTTCGTGACAAGGGATATGGAATGGGTGCTTATGCAGATAAGATTACATCTCTTTTTACATCCAAGAAAAAGAAAAAATATTCTCTTACTGGTAATACCTTCAAGACGGATGAAAAGAATATGAAGAGATTCCGTAAATGGTGGAAGATTGTAAATCTGGAACATTTTTTGATCTTCTGGGTACTTGGAATTATTACAATGTTTACTTTGGCACTTCTTGCATACACAACCTCGTATGGAGCAGAAGGAAATGCAGAAGGAATTCAGTTTGTTATAAATGAAGCAACTGCGATAGGAAGGGGAACGGCGTATTCGATAGGAATACTATTTATGATAGTCACAGGAATAATGCTCTCGGCTACTCAGCTTACGGTTTTGGATTCTACAAGCAGAATAATCACAGAGAACGTTCTTCTTATGTTCAGAAAGAAGTCTTTCAATGTATCAAAGGTCTATTACACGATACTTTGGGTTCAAATCGCATTTGGAATCATGGTATTTACCGTAGGATTCGATCAGCCACTTAAGCTTATTATTCTAGGCGCCATAATCAATGCATTCACAATGTTTGTTTATTCTGGACTTATATTGTTCTTGAATAATAATCTGCTCAAAAAACTAGTAAGACCAAGTTTGTTCAGAAATCTGGCTATGCTTGCGACTTTTGTATTCCTTGGAGTGTTCTGTTTTCTGACTATGAAGGAGAAGTTGGGATTGTAGTTACGTATTAAATGTCATGCTGAGCCGTGCTGAGCGAGGAGAACTGGAAGCTGAGTGAGCTTGCGAGCGAAGGTTCAGTTCTGCGAGACGAAGTACGTGTCGAAGCACTGCTCGCATGACATGATTGTTTTAGCTGGTATACTGAATGTAATGGAACTAAAGCAAAACATACTAGGAATAGAATTTACAAACCCTACAGTCCTCGCATCTGGAATATGGGGAGTAACTGCTTCTGGATGGAGGTGTGTAGCTAAAAATGGAGCAGGAGCAATCACCACTAAGTCTCTCTGGGACAAAGAGCACAAAGGTCATCCAAATCCAACAATCATAAGTAATGAATACTGGAGTTTGAATGCGGTCGGAATACCAGATGCAGGACCAGAGAAAGCCCGCGAAGAAATCGCAAGCTATATGGCAGATCATCCAGTTTACCCTGAGCAAAGTCGAAGGACGCCACTTGTAGCAAATATAGTTTCGAATTCAAAAGAAGGCTTTGGAGAAATCGCAAAAGTTATCGCAGAACTTAAGCCTGATGCAATAGAAGTGAACATAAGCTGTCCAAATGTAGAAGACGAACTTGGAAAGCCTTTTGCATGTTCAAAACCAGATGCAGCAGGAGTTACAGAAGCAGTTAAAAAACACACAGGAGACATTCCAGTATTTGTAAAACTTTCACCAAATGTAAATAACATCGGAGAGATTGCAAAAGCAGTTGTAGGCGCAGGTGCAGATGGAATAACTGCTATAAATACAGTTGGTCCTGGAATGGCAATAGATTTGAAGTCTAGAAAGCCAATACTAAGTAATCGTGTAGGAGGATTATCTGGACGTGCCATAAAGCCAGTAGCTGTCAGATGTGTTGCAGATTGCTACAAGGCAACAGATGGGAAGGTTCCGATTATAGGAACAGGAGGAATATATACAGGAGAAGATGCACTAGAGATTATGATGGCAGGAGCTTCACTTGTAGGAATCGGGACAGCTATATGGGATAGGGGAGAAGAGGTATTCAAAAAAGTATGCGAAGAGATGAGTGAGTGGTGTGATGCAAATGATGTAAAAGATTTATCTGAAATTATTGGTTCTATTCACAAATAAAAAATGTCTTGTGGTTGTAAAAAAAATAACGTTCCAAAAACTTATAAAATAGTTTCTATAAAAAAAGAAACTGAGCAGGTACAGACTTTTACTTTTGATGTTTCACTTGGCGCTCGTCCAGGGCAGTTTGTAATGGTGTGGCTTCCGGGTGTAGATGAAGTTCCTATGAGTGTGTCTATGGATGATGGTAAGAACTTGAGCATTACCTTCTTCCAAGTGGGTGATATGACAACTGAACTCGCAAAATGCAAAGTAGGAGATCTGGTTGGCTTGCGAGGACCTCTTGGAACTCATTACGAGTGGAAAAAAGGCCAGCATCTAATACTTGTTGCTGGAGGATATGGAGCGGCTCCTATGTACTTCGTCGCAAATGAAGCTGTGAAAGATGAATGCACTGTGGACTTTATAGTGGGAGCTAGAAGCAAAGATTTACTTTTGTACACAGACGAGATTAAGAAGCTAGAAAATACTAACTTACACATCGCAACTGATGATGGATCGGAAGGGCATAAGGGATATAACACTGAGATATTGGAGAAGCTAATAAATCAAAGGCTCTCCTCGACCGAGCGCCAAAGCGCGAGTGGAGAGGCAAGCAAAAATACACCTCTCGATTCGACTCCTTGCGAGGAGCCTCACTCGAGGAAAGCATCTGTTTTCGCCTGTGGTCCAGAGATGATGCTAAAAAGAATCTCTGATATTTGTGCAGAAGAAGAAGTTACATGTTTCCTCAGTCTTGAGCGTTACATGAAGTGTGGATATGGACTATGTGGAAATTGCTGCATGGATCCACTAGGGATTCGCGTATGCAAAGATGGGCCTGTAATCTCAAATGACATCTGCAGACAGCTTACAGAGTTTGGTGCTTATCACAGAGATGAATTGGGGCGGAAAAAGAAATTTTAGATGTTAGTCAGCTAATACTTCCAATCTACGTTTAACGTCTAAGAAGGCCGCACTAGAAACAAATGCGCATGCAATTATAAACATCCACTGTGGGACATGTCTTGGCACTTCTGGAGCTACTCCATGTAGTCCGTATTCATTCAATGTTTGTACAACCTCTGGCTGTCCAATTATTATTCCTACAAGGAATAGTGCTACTCCGCAGAATGTGAGCGCAAATGCAAACCAGCTGTGGTTGTCTCTTTTTGGATGAATCATTTTATGTTTATGTTATATATTGCTTATATTATAGCGAAATTGGGTGTTTTTGGCAATTTACACACTCCTCGTATTCGGAAAAACACTGTCTCTTCTCCACCATACAGCCACAAAAAGTATCACTCCGAAGATTATAAGCTCCAAAGGCCCTGTAAGGCCTGTGGGTATAGGCATAAACCTAAGACCTTCTTTTAGAATAGTGAGTAATACTATTGCAAGAGTTACACCAAGTACGCTTCCAGGTTTACCCGCAAGTTCACAGGTAATATAAAAAATAAAGGCAGGAAACATAAAGTCATTTGGATGCAGTATCGTCAGGTATTGCATAGAAAAGAATGCAACTATTGTCATGCCTAGCGCATATATAAAGAATGCTATTAAATTAATTTTGATTTTACTTATGCCTATAGATTTTGCATACCACTCATGTTCGGCTAAAGCCGATATTTGTCTGCCAAATGAGCTTCTATCCAGATAGAGCATAAATATAATCCACAACACAGCAACTACTGCCATGGTTATAGATAGCGTTGTATTACTTGAGAAAAAAGATAGTCTAGGTACTCCTGGAATGCCTAGTGCTCCTCTAGTTAGAGAGGTCCAATTTATTGCAATATTCAAAATTGCTATATGCATTGCTAGAGTTATTACTCCCAGAGCATCTGGTTCTAATTTTACAGATAACCATGCAAATACTGCAGAAATTAGTAAGGCACAAACCAGTCCTACTAAGAATGCGAGAGCAAAGCTGCCAGTTGATTTGAGAGTTATTACTATTCCGTATGAAGATATGATCGCCACCCCCATTGGTCCGAAGTGGAAGATTTTTCCTTTTCCAAAGATTACATTGTGACTCAACATGGAGGGTATCCAGTTTGAGATTACAAATAATATGTGAATAAAGAATGGCATAATTTTATGCAGTGCGAAGTCGTGAACAGAAAAGTCCAGTAGGTTTAAATATTAGAAATACTATTATGAAAAATAGTGCAACAGAGTGTTGGTAACCTGCAGGAATATAATTGCCTCCAGGAAGCAGTGGAATCCCAACTACTAGTTGTTCTATGAGTGCTATCAGGTATGCACATATTATCGCTCCCCAGAAATGGCCTCTCCCACCTGCAATTATTGCTGCATATGCTTTTATGGTTATAGGGAAGCCAAGGACAGGGGATAGGTTCTGGTCTATTCCTATAAATATTCCACCAAAGCTTGCAAGTACTCCGCTGGATATAAAGATTAAACGATGTAATTGAGGACTTCTAATCCCAAGACTCATAGCAGCTTGTGGATGTTGTACTACTGCACGAATTTTTCTTCCTATAGATGTTGAATGAAGTACGTAAGCAAACGAGCAAAGTATAAGTATTGTAAATGCAATCAGTGCTATTTGTTCTGTGCTTATGATGGCACCAAATATTTCTACAGAGTTTTTTAAGCCTTGCAATATTCCCTTTGGACTACTTTTGAAGATTATAAGAATAAGTCCATCCAGGATCATACTGAGAGCAATCGTTGTAACAAGTGGTAGAAATCTGTGTCTCTTATAAAATGGATTTACAAATACTTCGAAAGTAAACCATGCAAGCAGAGCACCAAATAGAGCTCCTCCACATATGCTCATAAGGAGAGGTATTTCCATTTGTATATGCAAAAACCACGTGATATATCCGCCAAATAGCACCATCTGTCCAAGTGCCATATTAAATACTCCAAGAGTTCCATATACGAGCGAGAGTCCTCCTGCGATTAGGGCAGCTAGCGATCCAGCGATTAGAGCATTAAATATTAATTGCATTCAAGACATATTATAGCTTCTAGTTGAGTGGAATTCTCTCTACTTCTACTAGTTCTCCATCTTGAAATTCTTTGAGTGCATAAGGAATTCCTTCTACATCACCAAATTCATCAAATGTAATAGTTCCCACGATACTATCGTAACCTGTGTGGCCGTAGAGAGCATCACGCATTGCGGGACCATCTGTCCCTACTTTGTTCATAACATCTATAAGTACCCTTATTGATTCATAAGAAAGAGCCGCAAAGAATGTGCTTTGTTGTGCATTTCCATATTTCTCTGTGAATTTTTGTACAAATGGTCCACCTTTAGGATCAGATGCACTTAGAGATGGAACAGATAGAACTTTTACTCCTTCCATTGCTTCTCCCATAACTTGTCCAAGCGTTATAGAATCAAGAGTGTCTGTTCCTACAATTTCATTTTCCATTCCTAGCTCTCTCATTTGTTGAACCATAGCGCCGCCTGTTGAATCAGATTGACTATTTACTAGAAATACATCGAAGTCTATATCTTTTAGTCTGGTCATTAGAGATCTGTAATCCTTTGTTCCTGGCTCTACTAGTTCATTAAATACCATTTCTCCTCCTGATTTAGCTGTGGATTCTGATATAACATTTTGTACTCCAATACAAAAATCAGTGTTTTCGGAAATCATTGCTATTTTTGTGTATCCCTTGCTATCGAAATAATTGGCAAGAGCAGCACCCTTGAGTGCGTCGCTTGGATATACTCTAAATACAAAATCTCCAGCATTTGTAATGTCTGGACTGCTAGATACTGCTGACATTATAACTATTTGAGCTGCTTCTGCTACTGGAGCAGCTGCAAGAGTTTCTCCACTACATTGTCCTCCTGCTATTACATCTACTTTATCTATATTTATAAGTTTTTGAGCTGCAGATACTGCATCTCCTCCTGTGCATCTTGCATCTTCTGCGATTATAGATATTTGTCTTCCATTTATTCCGCCTTCTGCATTTATTTCTTCTACAGCGATTTTTGCTCCATTTATTGCATCGCTACCAAAAGCAGCAGCGTCTCCTGTGAGAGGTCCTATAAATCCGATTTTTATAGGTTCAGTAGAATCTGCTCCTTCTTCTCCTGCTGGTTCTCCTGTGCAAGATGACAGAATAATGGCAAATAAGGCTATTGTTGCTAATTTATTCATAATAATTTTAGTTAAATTTACAAAAACGTAGTGTTTGGGATTTTAGCAGAAAACTTGCATAAAGAAATCAAGGGAAACAAGGGAATCAAAGAAATCAAGGATACCTATTAATTCGTTGGATCTGCACCAAAATA
Organism: Candidatus Peribacteria bacterium; assembly: GCA_018652265.1. Classification (GTDB taxonomy): domain Bacteria; phylum Patescibacteriota; class Gracilibacteria; order Peribacterales; family Peribacteraceae; genus JABICL01. Next base: position 15,091 of record JABICL010000002.1, on the reverse strand, counting down.
TATTTCCTTCAGTCTCACATCGTGTTGAACTGACTGAGGATCTCCTTCGAGAACTATAGATCCAACATCTAGAACAAATACTCGATCACAAATTTGCGCAATAAATGGAAGATCGTGTTCGATGATCATTACTGTCTTTCCATCATCTTTCAGCTCTCTGATTAGAGAAGAAACATCATTGGTCATCTTAGGCGAAACTCCAGCGGTGGGCTCATCTAGCAAAAACAGCTCTTTGCCACTTGCAAGGGTTCTGCCTATTTCTAGTAATCTCATTTGGCCACCAGACAGTGAGCTCGCTTTTTCTTTTGCACGATTAGCTAGGCCTATAAATTCTAAAGTTTCTTTTGTTTTCTCCTTTAGATTATTTATTTCACCTCTTTTTTCTTTTGGCAGAGATTCCAATGCGACAAGAACATTTTCTTCTAATGTCATTTCACGAAAAATTCCAAAATTCTGGAAAACTCTACCTATTCCCATTTGTGCACGCTTTGGCGCAGATACTTCTGATATATCTGTTTCTTCAAAATCTATTTTTCCATCTGTATGTTTCAAAAATCCAGATAGAACGTTGAATAGAGTAGTCTTTCCTGATCCATTTGGACCAATGAGTCCAACTATCTCTCCTTTTTCTATAGAGAAAGAAACTTCTTTTAGTATCTGTTGGCCGTTGATTTCTAGGGACAAAGAATTTGTAGATAAGATTGGCATTTATGATGTAGTGAAAGATTCTTTATATGAATTTATTAATTTGATTAATAAATAACTAGTGCGATTAACACCTGAATCTATTTCAGTATATTGTTCATCTGTTATATAACACAAATCAAGTGAAAGCTTTGCTGCACAGTGTGATTCTTCGAGAGATGCAGCTGACCTCTCAAAAAATTGAATTTTCTCTTTCTTAGATTTTTTTCTATTTCCTTCAACTATATTTAAGACAACGCTGTAAGATGCTCTTCTTATCTGACTTCGCAGTCCAAAAGTTTCGTGATTTGGAAAATCTGCAGTGATTTTGTATATCAGAATGCACAGTTTGTATGCTTCCTGCCAAGCTATTATCTTTTCATACGGGCGTTTTGTCACTTCGAGATTCTATCACAACAGTAGACCTTTGATTTCCTCGATTCCTTTGATTTCCTTGTTTCCCTTACCTCGTTGCTGCCCCTACAAACGCTTCAAACAACGGATGTGGTCTATGTGGTCTACTTGTGAACTCTGGATGGAATTGTGAACCAAGCATAAATGGATGATCTTTTATCTCTACTATTTCCATTAGATCTCCTTTTGGAGAATCTCCAGAAACTATTAAGCCTTTATTCTCTAGAGCTTCTCTGTAGTCATTATTAAATTCATATCTGTGCCTGTGTCGTTCGGAGATTTCCTTTTTCTTGTAAGCACCTCTTGCTTTGGTTCCGGCTTTAAGTACACATGGCCAAGCACCTAGTCTAAGTGTTCCGCCTTTTGCTCTTCCTTTGTGTTGTCCAGGTAAAAAGTGAACTACGTATTTGTCTGGACTTACTTTTTCTCCTTCATCGAATTCTTCGCTTGTGAGTTTATTATCTTTAAGTGCGTGTCTGGCGAATTCTATAGCTAGAATTTGTGATCCAAGACATAGCCCGAGGTATGGAATTTTCTTTTCTCTAGCATATTTAGCTGCTGCTATCTTTCCTTCTATTCCGCGTAATCCAAATCCTCCAGGTATTACCATGCCTTTGCATTTCTTTAGGTCATTCCAAGTTTTTTTATCTTTTGCTTCTAGTTTTTCCGAGTCTATCCATACTATTTTTGCTTTGTGCTTGTGAAATACTGCAGCGGATTTAATAGCTTCTATTACACTCAAATAAGCATCATCTAGAAATGTGTACTTGCCAACTATGGCTATAGGCATTTCTTTTGTAACTTGCCCATGGCGCTTTTTGCCATCTTTCCATTTCTTCATATTTGGGCTTACTTTTCCAAGTTTCAATTTTTCTGCGATTATTTCTCCAACTTTATATTTATTAAATTCCAGAGGAACGTCATATATAGATTTCATTGTTTGTGCTGGAATAACAGCATTTTCATCTACGCCACAGAAGTTGCTTATCTTTGTGAGTAAATCTTTTGGAATATTGTAATCAGCACGAGCCAGAATCATATCTGGATGAAGGCCTATTCTTCTTAGCTCTCTTATAGATAGTTGTGTTGGTTTTGTTTTTAGTTCTTTGCTTCCTTCTAGATAGGGCAGAAGTGTGAGATGAACATGGAATATTCTTTCTTCTCCTAGATCAGACTTAAGTTGTCTTACTGCTTCTAAAAATGGCTCGCCTTCTATATCTCCTACTGTTCCTCCGATTTCTAGCATCATCACATCACATCCAGATTTTTCTGCTGCTTCTTTCATAGATTTCTTTATTTCATCTGTTATATGAGGAACTACTTGAATAGTTTTACCTAGATAAGATCCTTTTCTTTCTTTTCCAAGTACTGATTGATATATCTGACCAGTAGTTACTGTGCTTAATTTACTCATAGGCTCATCTATGAATCTTTCGTAGTGGCCAAGATCTAGATCTGTTTCTGCTCCATCATCTGTTACATATACTTCTCCATGTTGGAATGGACTCATGGTTCCAGGATCGACGTTTAGATAAGGATCTAGTTTTTGTACAAATACTTTAAATCCACAGGATTTTACAATCGCTCCTATAGATGCGATTGCTATTCCTTTTCCGAGTGAGCTGCACACTCCTCCTGTAACAATTACAAAACGATAATTTTTCTTTTTAGGTTTAGCCATAGTAGAAATAGGGAAGTTCATCGGGGGAACTCCGGGCAAATAATTTTTGGTGCCCGCCATGCATTCTACTCATTCGAAGAAAATAAGCAAGTAATTGGTTGAAAAGGGCTATATGAGTCACATATATTGCGCGCTCTCCTCGAGCGTTTGCCAATTGCAAACGTCGAGAGGTGGTTTCAGTTAACCTCTCCACTCGTCCGCCTCGGCGGACTTGGTCGAGGAAAGCCACAATTTCCAGAGAAAACGTTTGATTCATAGATTATTAATTATTACTTTGTCTTTCAAAATGTCTGAAAAACTACAAATTGAAGTAGCAGAAAATACCAAAATGAAGTCTAGGCCTGATCAGCCTAATTATGGTTTTGGGGAACAATTAGCGGGAATACTCGGATATGGTCACAATACACATAATGAAGTTAAAACAGATTTTGGAGAACCTCATATCGGTGGATTTAGAGATATTGAAGACAAATAGTTTATAAAAACCTAAAAATCCCTAATCCCTTAAAGTCCTAAGCTTCTAAAGCATCCCGCCAGCAGTGTATAGCCCTGCAGTAAGCAAGCTCACTATGGTCATCAATTTGATTAGAATATTAATTGATGGACCAGAAGTATCCTTGAATGGATCACCAACTGTGTCACCTGTAACAGCTGCTTTGTGAGGATCGGAACCTTTGCCTCCGTGTTTGCCAGTTTCTATATACTTCTTGGCATTGTCCCAAGCCCCACCACTATTTGCCATAGAGATAGCAAGTAGTACTCCGGTTACTAGTGCGCCAGCGAGTAATCCACCAAGAGCTTGTGCTCCTAGTACTAGTCCTACTGTTATAGGGGCAGCAATTGCGAGAAGTCCTGGAGGAACCATTTCTCTTATAGCTGCTGTGGTAGAGATAGAAACACATCTTTCAGTATCTCCTTCTGCTGTACCTTTTAGTAATCCTGGAATTTCTTTGAACTGTCTTCTTACTTCATCGATCATTGCATGAGCTGCTCTGCCTACTGCGCTCATTGTCATAGAAGAAAATAAGAATGGAAGCATTCCTCCTATAAATAATCCAATTAGAACCATTGGTTGTTTTAGATCTATAGTGTGTAGGTTTGCTGCTTCAGAGAAAGCAGAGAAAAGAGCTAAGGCTGTAAGAGCTGCAGAACCTATAGCAAAACCTTTTCCGATTGCTGCGGTTGTGTTTCCTGCAGAGTCTAACTTGTCAGTGTTTTTACGTACTGTTTCTGGTAATTTGCTCATTTCTGCTATCCCACCAGCATTATCTGCTACTGGTCCGTAAGCATCTACTGCTAATGATGCTCCAAGTGTAGAAAGCATTCCTACTGCAGATATTGCAATACCATAAAGTCCTGCAGATGTGTGAGCTATTCCTATAGCAAGTACAAGTACGAGAATAGGAAATGCTGTAGATAAATATCCAAGAGCAAGTCCTCCAATTATATTTGTAGCTGCTCCTGTTTCTGATGCTTTTGCTACGTGTTTTACTGGAGCGAAATCTGCGGAAGTGTAGTACTCGGTAAGTAGTCCGATAATTACTCCAGCAACCAGTCCTGCAATCAGTGCGATATATATTCCTACAAATATGCTGCTACTAAAGAAATTATTTGCGAGAATATAAGCTCCAACGATTACGATCCCAGAACTTATAAATATTCCTTTTTTAAGAGCTGCATGAATACCACCTGAAGTTTTTGATCTTACAAAGAATGTAGAAATTACACTCGCGAGTATTCCAAGTCCTGCAATCATAAGAGGAAAAAACACTGCTGCCTCTGTTTTCATTCCAGCCCATCCAATAATCATTGCTGCGATTATTGACCCTACGTAACTTTCGAAAAGATCTGCTCCCATTCCTGCTACATCTCCTACATTGTCTCCTACATTATCTGCGATAACTGCAGGGTTTCTAGGATCGTCTTCTGGGATGCCTGCTTCTACCTTTCCTACCAAATCGGCTCCTACATCTGCTGCCTTTGTATAAATTCCTCCTCCTACACGAGCAAATAAAGCTATGGATGATGCTCCAAAACCAAATCCAGTGAGAATTTGTAAAGAAGAATCAAGAGTTTGTCCTCCTGCAGTTCCTAAGTAATAGAAAATACTTGTAAGGCCTAGAAGTCCAAGTCCTACAACACTGAGTCCTAGAGTAGATCCAGATAAGAATGCAACTCTCAGTGCAGAGCTCAAAGAAGTTCTAGCAGCTTGAGCTGTTCTTACGTTTGCAGATGTTGCTGTATACATTCCTATGAATCCTGCTGCCATAGAAGCAACAGCACCTATTATGAAACTAACTGTAGTAAATGGAGTACCTCCTTCATCTAAAAAGTAAAAGATTAGAAATGCAGCAATAACCATAAATATTGCTATCACGCTGTACTCTTTTCTTAGAAATGCCATTGAACCATCTCTTATTTTTTTCGACAAATCTGTCATTGTCTCATTCCCTGTAGGGAAACTAATAATTCTTATACTAAAAAGTATTGCTGTTACTAAACCGACAGCGGCACAAATCATTACAAGTGAAAGTAGGGAAGTAGCTGGCATTTTTTCTTGGGAAAATAAGTATCGATGGGATTTTAAGGTGTATTGAGGTTTATATCAATCGGAGGAGGTACTTTAGGTATCTTAGGTATCTTAAGTACTTTAGGTAACCTAATTTACTCACTTAAGATACCTAATGTACGTAATGTACCTAAAATACCTAAGTCTCGCTTTTTATCCGCGACTTCATAAAAGTATAAAATTGTGCTATAATAACCAGATGCGTAAAATTTACTTCGCCATATTTATTTTGAGTCTGTCCATCGTTATAACTTCTGTACTCTCAGGTTCACAGAAAGCATTTGCACGTATTCTAGAAGGAAATGATTTCCTGAAGACACAAGTGGAATCAGACTACGACAGAGACGGCGACGTCGATTTTCTCGACTTCACCGTCTTTTCTGCTTTTTACGAAGAAGATTAAATTATTTACCGCAGCGTCTTGAGTTTGCTGAGCAGTGTGCTTTGAGTGTCCAGCTATTGACTCCTCTTGCTGTTGGTCTGTTGATTATTCTGTAATCTGAATGAGTTCTTCCTCCTCCTGTGATTGCTAGGCGAGAAGGGAGAGATTTTACAACTCTTTGTACTAGTGAGCTGTATCTCTGTCTTGCAAAAGTTCTGTTAGATCTTCTTTTGTAAGCAGCTAGAGCATCACTTTTAATAGCTCTTCTGTTTGGACGAGGCTGATTGTGACGAGTTGGGTTTGCTGCAAAAGCAGGAGCGGAAACACTTGCTAGAGTGAGACCGAAAACTAGGGATGCGAATATCTTTTTCATAGTGAAATTGGGGTAATTAACGTCCAAATAGTACGTAAGAGAGCGAGGATTGGCAAGATCAAATGATTTAGCTCAATTAAGCCTTTATGTTATCAGGCTGCCAACTTAGTGGCACTTGCATATCGAGAATTATCCGAAACTGCTCTTATGCTATATGGGGCTTGTCCTAATGCGCTCATAGGAACATCCGTTGCAATGTCTGGTAATTCTGCAACTGCAGCACTTATTGTTCCGCCTATATTTCCGCTTTTTGCAGTTCTGATAACATTTCCTGCTGCGTTACCAATTATGCCAGAAGGTTCACCTTCTCTGTATGTTTCAAATTGTTGTTTACTTCCAGCATTTAGGATGCTGGGAATAATTTGTCCAACTGCACGAACTGTTCCTGTTACACTGTTTTTTATAGCTGCAAACGTGTTCCAGAAAATATCTCTTCCATCAATGTTATTTTTAAATTCTTCTTTAACAAGTTCAACTCCGGCTTTGAATCGAGATCCTCTGGCTACAACCGTGCCATGTGGTGTTGTTATTCCTCCTATCATAGCAATCAAAGACTAACATATTTCCACTTTCCTATCCATTGTGTCGCGGGGCTCCTGCCCCGCGAAAAACTTCGCGCTGCAGGAGCAACGCGACACTAAAGCTGTTAAACTGTGATTCGAATGCTAGATAAAGCATATGATCCAAAGGCAGTAGAAGATCGCATATACAAAATGTGGGAAGAGGCTAATGCATTCAAAGCTGATGCAAGTTCAGATAAGGAATCGTTCACAGTCTCTATGCCTCCACCAAATGCAACAGGACAATTACATCTAGGTCATGCAGTCATGCTTGCACTAGAAGATATATTTGTCAGATTTGCACGTATGCAAGGAAAAGAAGCTTTGTGGCTTCCTGGTACAGATCATGCAGCGATAGCTACAGAGAGTGTGGTTATAAAAAAGATCCAAGAAGAAGAAAAAATTGCAGATCCGCGCGCTGCCCTTGGAAGAGAAGAGCTGCTTAAGAGGATTGCTCATTTTGTAGATAACAGCCAAGACACTATTAGATCACAGGTAAGAAAAATGGGAGCCAGTTGTGATTGGTCACGCGAGCGTTATACGATGGATGCATCATTAAGTCGTTGTGTGAATGAAGTCTTTGTAAAAATGTATAAGGATGGGCTTATATATAGAGGTCATAGAATTGTGAACTGGGATCCGAAGATGAAAACAACAGTGTCGGATGACGAAATGGAATACAAAGATGAGAAATCACCTTTCTATACTTTTAAATATGGTCCTTTCGAAATAGGTACAGCTAGACCAGAAACAAAATTTGGAGATAAGTATGTGGTAATGCATCCAGACGATAAAAGATATACGAAGTACAAACACGGTGATCAATTCGAATGTGAATGGATAAATGGAAAGATCACAGCGACTGTTATAAAAGACAAGGCCATAGACCCCGTTTTTGGTACTGGTTGTATGACTATAACTCCATGGCACTCTCACGTTGATTTTGAAATTGCAGAAAGACATGAGCTCGACAAAGAGCAGATAATAGATTTCGAAGGTAACTTACTTCCGGTAGCAAAAGAATTTGCTGGTATGGGAATAGAAGAGGCAAGAGAGAAGATAGTGAAAAAACTGGATAAGAAGGGTCTTCTTTTAAAAGTAGATGAAGATTACGAGCACAGAGTTGCAGTGAGTTATAGAGGCAAAGGAAAAGTAGAGCCACAAATAAAAGAACAGTGGTTTGTTGATGTAAATAAAGAAGTAATATCGTGGCCTGCCGGAAGCAAGAAGCACATGAGTTTAAAAGAAGTTATGCAGAGTGTGATACGAAATGGAGATATAAAAATAATTCCAGATAGATTCGAAAAAACTTATTTCCACTGGATAGATAATCTTCGTGATTGGTGTGTGAGTAGACAGATATGGTGGGGGCACCGTGTGCCTGTTTGGTACAAAGAAGGATCTGCAAGTTCCGATATGCATGTAGGAGTAGAGCCTCCAGAAGGAGACAAATGGATTCAAGATCCAGATACACTAGATACTTGGTTCTCTTCTGGTCTTTGGACATGGAGTACTCTTATAGATCCAAAATTAACTGGTGACAATTCTCTAAGCCTTGAGGATTTACTGGAAAAAAGTCCAGACTTCCAGAAATTCCATCCTACTTCTGTAATGGAAACAGGATATGACATCTTGTTTTTCTGGGTTGCACGTATGATTCTTATGACAACCTATGCAACAGGTCAGATACCTTTTGATACGGTTTATTTGCATGGTCTTATAAGAACGCGTGATGGTAAAAAAATGAGCAAGTCAGATCCATCTACTTGTATAGATCCACTAGAAGTTATTCCGCAGTTCGGTGCAGATGCACTTCGTATGTCTATGATTGTAGGACAGAGTCCTGGTAATGATTTTAGATTGTACGAAGAAAAAATTGCTGGATATAGGAATTTTGTGAATAAGCTTTGGAATGCGGGGAGATTTGTACTTATGAAATGTGAATCGGGTGGTGTTAATCCTGGAAGTTTAGAAGCGATTAGCGGTAAGCGATTAGTGATTAGCAAGATGAATCTGGTTGATCGGGCATTGATGTCAGAGTTGCAGAAGCTAGTTGAAGATGTAACTGAAGGAATGGAAAATTATAAACTCAGTGAAGTAGGAGAGAGGATATATAGTTTTGTTTGGGATTATTTCTGTGATTGGTATCTGGAGCTTAGTAAAGAGAATGCGAATCCAGAAGTAATGGTATATGCCATGAGAATGATTCTTAAATTACTTCATCCATATTGTCCGTTTGTTACAGAAGAATTATGGGCTAGTTTTAAGCACGGTGATGATGTTCCGCTTATTCAGGCAGAGTGGCCAAAGGCTGATGAAAAATTGAAAGATGAAAAAGCAGCTTCTGATCTTCAGATAATGATAGATGTTATATCTGCTATTCGAAGAATAAGAAGTGAGCATTCAATTGAATCTGGCAAAAAAGTGAATGTGATTTTTGTTACAAAAAACTCAGAAGAATTACTCGGTGAACTTTCAGAAGAAATAAAGCGACTTGCAAAAGTAGATAATATAAAAGCTCAAAGCTCTAAATATGAAGGAGAAAATACTGCGAGTGCATTTACAAAACATGTTGAAGTTCATGTTCCACTTGAAGGTTTGATAGATGCTGAAAAAGAAAAAGAAAAACTTACAAAAGAGAAAGAACAATTAGAAAAGTTTTTGAAGGGCGTACAGGCGAAGTTGGGTAATGCAAAATTTGTGGAGAATGCAGCAAGTGATGTTGTAGAAAAAGAGAAGCAAAAAGAGAAGGATGCGATACAGAAGATTGAGAAGATAAATGGGAAGCTGGAGATTTCGTAACACTCCGCTCACGTGCTTAAGGTGGTATATGCGACGAAATCAACATGGGATTGATAATATATTGGTACCCAAGAATGATTTCTTACGCAAAATACCACCTGCACGCTTGCTACTTTTTCTATCAGCCTAAATTTATCTATATATTTCTGTGTTGATCTGTATTAAATCTTACCTAAGATACTTAAAATACCTAAAATACCCACAATATGATAATCTCTAACTATGCCAAACATAACATTCCTCGAAGTAGACAAAGAAGACCAGAAGCTTGTAAAAGATAGATTCCCAGAAGCGAAAATTGTGGAAGGGGAATTGAACGGAGATGATCTAATAGAAGAATGTAAAGATGCGGAAGTTATTTCTCCATTTATATATTCGAAGCTTACAAAAGAGGTTATAGAGAAGCTGCCAAATCTAAAGTTAATTGCTACCAGATCTGTTGGTTATAATCATATAGATCTAGAAACATGCAAAGGGAAGGGGATAACGGTATGTAATGTTCCAGACTATGGATCACATGTGATTGCTGAGCATGTGTTTGCGATATTTTTATCTGCAGTCCGCCATGTTGCCGAGGCAGACGACAGAGTAGAGGCTGGTGAATTTGATTATCATGGCCTGCGTGGAATGGCATTAAAAGGAAAGATAATTGGTATCGTTGGAACGGGAAAAATAGGATCAAAGGTTGCACAAATCGCGAATGGATTTGGCATGAAGATTCTTGCCTTCGATCATCATAAGAACGAAGAGCTTAGTGCAATAGGAGTGAGTTATGTGACTATGGATGATATCTTTGAAAGAAGCGATGTAATCACATTGCATGTTCCTGCAACTGAGGAGACTACTCATATGGTAAATGCAAAATCATTAAGTGCTATGAAAGATGGGGTAGTTATTATAAATACAGCTAGGGGAGAGATAATAGATACAAAAGCTTTAGTAGATGCACTTAAATCCGGAAAAGTAGGACATGCACTACTTGATGTTCTAGAGCACGAAAAAAACTTCGAAGAAAACAAAGAACTTATAGGAATGCCAAATGTAGTTACTACTCCTCATATAGCTTTCTATGCAGATGATAGTATGAGGAATATGTATTTGGATTGTTTTGAGTCTATGGATGAGTTTAGCAAAGGAGAGGTGCCGGAACACGCTGTTTAGTGTAGTGGTAAATTAATTGGCTTTACTCGAGTGAGTTGTGCTGCCTCTCGATTTTCGCCATAGGCGAAAGCTCGAGGAAAGCACAACGAGTTGAGAGTCAGATTGTTCACAGAATAGGCGAAAACAACCGCATGACATTCTCCGCACCCTGCTCAATCAATGGTCTTTTTTTGAATTTCTCCAGATCAATCTCTTTGCAATGATCAATATTTTCATTAAAGTGATCATCTAATTTTTTCACAGTTTCTTTTGAATAGAAATTTACATTTACTTCGAAGTTAAGTTGAAAACTTCTGGTATCCATATTTGCTGTACCTATAGATGCCCAAGCAGAATCCACGGTCACGCTTTTTTCGTGTAGAAATCCAGGAGTGTGTTCATATATTTTTATTCCATAACTCAGCAAGTCTTCGTAATATGATCTAGCCGCAAAGAAGAAAAGCCTTTCGTGCAAACTTGGGAAATGGTGAGCGAGCATAACTTCTACTTTTACTCCTCTAAGCGCCGCCGTTCTCATGGCTACGATTAGAGCTTGATCTGGAATAAAGTATGGAGTTGTGATTTTTACTGAGTGCTCAGCTGCATGAATAGCTGCACATATCATTTCGTGTAGCGTATACCTAGGATCATCTGGCCCTGAATCTGCTATCTGCCCAGTTTCTGATCCACTTCTTTCAGGTAACGGGAAGTATCTATCTGATTCTAGTAAATTTTCTTTTGTGGCAAAGAACCAATCCGAAGCAAATACTTCTTGTAACTGTTGAACCACAGGGCCTTTGCAGATTATTTGAGTGTCATAATAATCATGTTCTCCTCCAGTGCGAAATCTATATTCATTTCCTATGTTTATACTTCCTATCATTCCAAGTGTTCCGTCGAAGATTGCGATCTTTCTGTGATTTCTTAGATTCCAATGCCATGGTCTTCCTAGAAATGTAACAGGTAAATATCTCGCAAATTTAGCTCCTGCTTGCAGTAAAGGCAGAATAAATACATCTCCTATGGTCCATGATCCTACGCCATCTGTGAGTAGTCTAACTTCTACTCCTCTTTTTGCAGCTTTTATAAGTAGGTCTCGAATCCTTTTCCCAGTTTTGTCTCTTCTAAATATGTAGTACTCCATATGAATTGAATCTTTTGCATTTTCTATAGCTTCTTCTATGCGAGAAAATACTTCGGCGGGTTCTGTGATCAGCTTAAAAGAATTTCCATGTGTAATAGAAAATCCATCTATACCTTTTGTTACTTGTGAAAGCTCCTTTTGTACCATCGTATCAAAAGAATCTTCTGAGAGAATTTCATATTCTGTGAGGGTATTTTCTATATTTCCAAGTTGCCTTTCTATTTCTTGATTACTTTTTTGTCTCTTGTGTATTCGCCTTTCTATTCTGCTGTATCCAAACCATAGATAGAAAATTACTCCAACGATTGGTAGTGCGACTATTACAAATATCCATGCAAGTGTGGCAGTAGGCTCTTTTTTCTGCATGATCACAAATATGATCAAGGCTATACCTATCGCATACGAGATAGCAGAGAATATAAAAAACATTCTTGCTGTAGATTAGCGGAGGAGGTTTGTAGTGGGTAGGTGTTAATTTAATGTTCCATTGCCCATTGCTATGATTTTTTTGAGCCTTTCTCTTAGTTCATACAATTCTTCTTTTGTTGCAATATCATCTAAGTCATTTATTACATCTTTAAATGAATATGCTAGAGCAAGAAGTTGAGAACGATTCATAGAATCTAGATTTTTGATCAGATCTCTTCTTGGGTCTGTACACAAAGGAATATCAAATTCTGCATCTATTAATGCAGGATCAATTGCATCTAGTTCATCTTCCACAGCAAGAGCTTCTGCCAATTCTGGATTTGCGGACATCATATTATTTTTTTGATTTTTTATTACAATAATTCAACTTCATCATCATTCAATTGTCCTATTGCACATACTGTTAATTCTGTTATTAATCCTGTGTTTACATCTCCAACATTTTCAGTGTCTTCATCTGGTTCAGTTTCAATAACTGAGATTGCTTTAAGTCTTTCTGCTGTGTTCATAATTATTTTGGGTAAAAATATATAAAATTCTAGTTAGTGATTAGTTGCCCGTCTTCGTTCCTCGGCAGGCTCGAAACTACGACATGGCAAGCAAAAAATGATCTGGTTTCTTTGTAGATTTTGCTCCCCCGAATGCGGGGATTCGAGGGAGCGTATCGCTACGACGAGTAATAGTTACTCGTCGGAGCGGGGTTTGTCAGTTTGTGGCGGCGGCATGTGCGAGAGGCCTCTTTTAATTCTCTTCATTGTAGCCTTCAGTTCTCGCTTTCCGATGTTTCTTCTTTTCATCAACACAATCCTTCGAAAAACTGACAACCATTTTCTGTGTCATGTCCGTTGTCGGACCATTATATCCACAGAAAACAGATCACTTTTTGTCTATGTGCTTCGACACACTCTTCGACTCGTGACACTTAAGCGTCGCTACGCTTCGCTTCAAGTGCACACTCTCTCAGAGTGGCTCAGCATGACATATGTTTTTAAAAGATCGAAAGTAACAAGCCCTGCATATTCTTGGGGGCTTTGTAGGTGATTCGTTATTACATCTAAGCCCCTTCTCTAATATAGAGATTCTTTGTGGCGCAGAGATTGACGTAAAATTTGATCATTTGTACTGTTAAGAAAGTACGCTTGATTTTACGTTATGTCAAGCGGTCTAAATATCATTATTATGTCATGCTGAGCCATCCTGAGCAGATAAGAACTGGAAGAGGAGTGAGGAGCGCGTAGCGCGACAAACGACCTTCAGTTCTTATCTGTCGAAGGGTGTGTCGAAGCATCTTCTCAAGATGAAACATCCTCAAACTCATAATATGTAGGTATTTCGGGGATTTCATCGTAATACCTGGAAATTAGAACCTCAGATTGAGGCTTCTTGGCAGGGTGTGTGATCCTGCGTTCCCAGATTATCTCTGTCTCTTGCAATGCTCTGGTTCTTACTTCGTTTGGAGCATTATGAGATCTGTATGGACCGTTTAGTGCAACTTTTCTACCATCATGTGTTCCGTAAACTTTTACTTCTGCCATGTTTCCTTCTACTTCTGCAAGTAACAGAATGTAACTTGGAGTGTTGTTTGTAAATCTCAGGTCCTGATGATGTGGATAAATTGTTGCATCTAGCCCTTCACCATATTTCTTATAATAAGTTACATACAGACTGTGATTACGTTGTTCTTCTATGGTAAGTCCTGCAGCAAGCGCAGCTCGATACACAGTCGTGGATGCTTGGCATACTCCACCGCCAGGAGTTGGCTTAAGCTCAGTTCCATTAAATATTCCAAGAGATGTTTTCCATCCAGTATATTCTTCTATTTCGTTTCCTACCGCAGATAAGAAAGAAAATGTTTCTCCAGGTGCGATAATTACTCCATTTATATGCTCTTCCATTGCCTTTTCTACATTGAATACTCTTGCAGAAGTCGATCCAGAGAAATCGGATTTTCCAATAGATAAAAGTTTTAAGTTTCCCATATCTAGATTACTTCTATTTACTATTTCTCCTTTTGATCCAAGTAATGCAACTTCTATCTCTAGTGAATCATCAGAAATAGCGTTGAATATGTTTTTGTTTGTAGCTTCCTCATCTAACTCCCAGCCATCATGCATTTCTCCGTACACATTTGCTTTTAGTAATTCTTCGACGTCTTTCATATCAACTTCATATTTCGATATTGCAAAAATTTGTGCATTAGAACTTAGATCTATCTGATGCATTATATTTCCGTCTAAGAATCTTTTTATACGATTAGGATTAAGTTGAACATCTACATTTATCCAATTGTCTTTCATTTCTATCCATCCCGGATAATTCTTTAGTGGAATTTTCCAGATAGCATATCCATGATCTTTGTTATTAAGTTCATCATCTTTTAGAGACTCTATAGGTGCTTTGAATATTATTTCTCGATTTAGAAGTTTATTTATTTTGGTATTCAATAATTTTTGTTCGTACTGAGATAGGGGAATGATTGATGAAGCATATACTTTTTCTGCTCGTACAATTCTTTCATTAAAATCCTCTGCCAGATTTGAAGGCACAAGAGATGCCACGATGGATGTCCCACCAAGTGCAATTGCCGCAAGAGCAATCAAGAATCTAGCTCTATCTAGCCGAAATTTAAGCATTTTTGTTAGTTTTAGAACTAATGCTATTTTACCATAAAACAGACAATCTGGCAATCAAAGAGGAATCCGAATTCAACAAAGAAATCCATCCTTCTCATCGATAAGCTCAGAATTATTATTAGAACATATTTCCAGAAAAATAAATGGGGCCAGCCTAGATTCTACCCCGAAGTGCAACACTCCTTGATTTCATGAAATACTTGATGAGGAGTTCGATAGCCTAGTCTTTTTCGTGGTCTATGATTGATCAAATTAACTGCCCACGCAACTTCCCAATGCT
>JABICL010000012.1 GCA_018652265.1 Candidatus Peribacteria bacterium | reverse complement strand
TCTACAAAAAAAGCAAAGAATCTTTTTATAAGTCCAGCAGGATTATTATTCATAGTCATGATAAGAATATTATTTGCTACAAAAAGCATGTGCTGCATTCAAAATCTTTTCTTCTCCAAATTGTGGCCCCATGATTTGGAGGCCAATTGGTAGTTCAGATGTTGCCTCTCCACTCGTCCGCCTCGGCGAACTCGGTCGAGGAGAGCTGTAGGTAGGAACAGACATAGCAGGAATTCCAGCAAGTGCTTGTGATATAGAAAACACATCTTCCAAATACATAGCTACAGGATCATTGGTATGTGCTCCTACTTCGAATGCAGCAGTAGGGGATATAGGCGATAGTATCAAATCAACTTTTTTGAATGCATCGGTGAAGTCTTTCTTTACAAGTGTACGAACCTTTTGAGATTTTCTGTAATAGGCATCGTAGTAACCAGCTGAAAGTGCATAGGTCCCTATCATTATTCTTCGTTTAACTTCATCTCCAAATCCTTCAGAGCGAACGTTTTCGTAATAGTCGACTAAGCTTTCTGATTTTTTTATAGAATTACCAAATCTTATGCCATCGTATCTAGCCATGTTTGAGCTTATTTCGCATGGTGCAAGTACATAGTAAGTAGCTACTGCGTACTTAGTATGAGGGAGAGATATATCTACTATTTCTGCGCCCATATCTTCAAATACTTGAGCTGCTTCACGGATTCTTTTTTCTACTTCGCTGTCTAATCCTTCTATGAAATATTCTTTTGGCATTCCAATTTTCAGTCCTTTTACATCTCCTTTTAGAGCTGCAGTGTAATCAGGAACAGACTTATCTGATGTTGTGGAATCGAATGGATCTTTTCCTGCAATAGTGTTTAGAACGATGGCTGCATCTTCTACAGATTTACAGAGCGCTCCTATGGTATCTAGAGAACTTGCCATACTCATTACTCCATATCTACTTGTGCGACCATAGGTAACTCGCATTCCATAACACCCGCAAAACCCCGCAGGTTGTCTGATGGATCCTCCTGTATCTGTTCCAAGTGCAAATATACATTCGTTTGCTGCAACTGCAGCAGCAGATCCTCCAGAAGATCCTCCAGCTACACGAGATGTATCGTGTGGATTTTTGGTTACTCCGTAGCAAGAAGTTTCTGTGCTTGCACCCATAGTGAACTCATCTGTGTTTGTTTTTCCTATACTTATAGCTCCTACTGCTTTTAGTCTTTTTGTAGTAGTAGAGTCATATGGAGATATGTATGTTTTTCCATCTTTTTCTCCACGAAGCATATTCGAGCACGCTGTAGTAGGTATTCCTTTTTCACAATATACATCTTTAGCTAGATATGGAATTCCAGTAAGTGGATGATCAAATTTTCCTGCTGCATCTATTTTTGCGGCTTCCTCTAGCGCCTTCTCTCCATTCTTATATACCACTGCATTTATATCTCCATCTACTTTATCTATTTGATCTAAACATGATTGCACAAGTTCCACACACGAAATTTCTTTCGATTTAAGTTTCTTATGCGCCTCTGTAATAGTGAGAGTGTTTAGCATTATGATTTTTTAGGACCCCACTTCGCCAAGGCTTCGCAGGGTAAGCACATGGTTAACCATGTGCTGAAAAAGTTTCTATCTGATCGTTTGCTATAGGAAGAGGGGAACAATTAAGGAGATCCTCTTTTGAAGATTCTGGTTCAAGAACTTTGTCCTCTCTAAATACATTTGTAAGTCCAGTAACTTGTGCAGTTGGTTCAACATTATCAGTATCTAATTCATTTAAGATATCAATATAATCAAGTATAGAAGTGAGTTCCTTGCTGAACTTTTCTACCTCTTCTTCTGAGAGCTTTAGTCTCGAGAGTTTTGCTATGTGCCGAACGTCTTTCTTAGATAGCATAGTTGTTTGAGAGATATCGTAGTTGGCAACCTGGGAGTCGACTTAGGTATTTTAGGTAAATTATGTATCTAAGGTATCTTAGGTACGGATTACATTCTACGGATTAAATGTGTACCTACAATACCTAATGTACCTAAAGTGCCTTAGATACCTAACTTAATTCTTTCAAATACTTCCTCCACAGTTCCATCTCCACTAATCAAATCAACCTTTCCTGTAGCTTTGTAAGCTTCTATTACAGGCATAGTTTTTTCTAGAAATGTATTCATACGTTTTCTTACAGTTTCTTCATTTGCATCATCTGCTCTGCCTTGAGATTCAGCTCTCTTAAGAATTCTCTGTATGCATTCCTCCGTATCTACGTCTATTTGTATGCATCTGAAATCTCTGCCGAGCTCTTGCATGATCTCATCAAAATCTTTTTGTTGATTTTCGTCTCTTGGAATCCCATCGAAGAGAATTTTTGTTTCCGGATTTCTGCTTGAAATTGATTCCTTTACTACATTCATAATTATCTCATGTGGAACCAGCTCTCCTTCGTCTATGTATGATTTAACTTTTTCTCCAAGCTCGGATCCAGATGCAGCTATTTTTCTAAGTTCTCCGCCAGCTTCGAAAATGTCGTATTCAAATGTCTCTGCGATTTTTTTGGCTTGAGTTCCTTTGCCGGAACCCTGGATGCCGAAAAGTAGTAGGTCCATAAGGGGATCATAAATGATGAATTGAGCTGGTGCCAGTAAAGCGTCGCTCTATCCAGTGGTTAGTGGTCAGTGGTTAGTGGGCAGTAAAAAAGGCACCTCAACCTATGATGGGGATGAGGTGCCCAACGATGAGACCAATATCGCATCCTCTGTCTCTTGTTTATGTTTATTTAGAATAAAGAACAAATGTTTGTTTTTGATATGAAGCTCAGCATCACCTCTTATAAATAAAGAGGGGTGAAACTACATATAAAGTGGTTGGTCAGACCGTTTAGACAGGGGAGAGGAGGCTCTATATGCGTGCAGCCCCCACTCCCGTGTCATGTTTATTTTTGTTTATGTGTTTAAAAGAACAAATCTTGTTATTATAGCAGAGAAGTGAACGGAAAACTAGTACTGATCATCGGCCCAAGTGGAGTAGGCAAGAGTGTTATTCTAAAAAAGCTTAAAGAAAGACATCCAGAACTCCATTTTCCAAGGTCTGCGACCACAAGGCAGAAAAGAGAAGGAGAAGGAGATCAGCTTTACAAATTTTTATCTGATGATGAGTTTGATCAGCTTGTAGAAAGCCAAGAAATACTTGAATGGGCGATAGTCCATGAGGGTGCAAAATACGGCACTCTGATAGAAGAAATAGTGCCCCATATAAAGGAGGGGAAAATTGTTATCAGAGAAGTAGATGTGCAGGGATTTGATAGTATTCGCAAGCACGAGCTATTTTCTGGAGAAAGTCCAGAATACTTATTACAGTCAATATTTATTCTTCCAGAGAACAAAGATCAGTTGATTGCTCGCATAAAAAATCGTGCACCTATTTCCGATGAAGAGCTAGATCGTCGAATCGAAAGTATGGACAAAGAGCTTGGTTACGCTGAACTTTGTAGTGTGGTTGTTAAAAATTTAAATGGAAAGTTAGATGAAACAGTCGGAGAGATAGAGAAGGTACTTTAGGTACATTACGTACATTACGTACATTACGTACATTAGGTACAGACTTAATCCGTAAGATACCTAAGATACCTAAATTACCTAAAGTACATAAATTACCTAATTCAGGTATTTCCCAACCACTTCTTTAACCAGTTTCTCCAGTTCATTCAGTTTTTCCTGATTTCTCGCCTCTATACATATACTAAGTTTCGGTGAGGTATTACTTTGCCTTATTCCTGCCCAAGCCCCGTTTCCAAAATCAATTCTTACACCATCTATTGTTATACATGGATAATCCTTCTGAAATTCTTCTGTGACTTTTTTAACCACTTCTGTTTTTTTGTCATCGTCGCAGTGAGGTCTCCATTCTGGGATTTGGAAAATTTTTGGATATTCAGAAAAAAGACTAGAGAAGCTAATTGTTTTTCTATTAAAAATGCTAATTACTCTTAAGGCTGCTACTAGCGCATCATCATATCCATAATAATCTTCCCCGCAGAAGAAGTGTCCAGATTGTTCACCACCAAGTTCTGCACCTTCTTCTCGCATCTTGTGCTCTACAAAAGAATGTCCCACTTCACACATAGTAGAATCTCCTCCAAATTTTTGAATTTCTGTATCTAGAATTCCAGACATAGATACTGTGTATACAACTGATCCACCAGGCTTTCTGCTCAAGTGATCTTCTGCAAGAAGTAGCAAAATATAATCTGGAGAAATTATATTTCCATTTTCGTCTACAAATCCAACTCGGTCTCCGTCACCGTCGAATGCTATTCCAAAATCCAGATTATTGTTTTTAACAGTTTCTATAAGTTTAGTAAGAGTATCGTGTTTACTTGGATCTGCTATGTGATTTGGGAATGTTCCATCTGGCTCTTCAAATAGAGGGGTAACTTCTACTCCAGCTTTTTGCAGCGCCTCCATATATACAGGTCCGGAAACGCCGTTACCGAAATCTGCCGCTGCAGAGCAGCGGAAGTGGTTAGTGGTTAGTGAATAGTGGTTAGAAATGGAAATGATTTTTTCTATATAAGGGGTAATTGCATCTATTTCTTCGCACTGCCCACTACCCACTACCCACTGCCCACTTGCCATATTTTCAATTTTCTTCCTCAATTTCTGGAGGTCTTTTCCTGCATAGGCCTCCGCTCCTCTTGTCTGAATTTTAAGTCCATTATCTCCCGCCTCATTGTGACTAGCGGTTATTTGTATGCTTCCATCTGCTTCGAAGTGACATAATGCAAAATAATTAACAGGACTAGGAGTCTGTCCTATTAGCTTCACATGACATCCAGAAAGCATAAGTCCTTCTGTAAGAGTATCCTCAAACTCTGGACTATGGGTCCTGGCATCGCGTCCAACTATTACAACAGGATTCTCCATTTTATACATCTCTTTTAGCTCCTCTCCGAAAGCGAGTCCTACCAAATTGCAGAATTCGCTTGTGATTGATTCATAGGCCTTTCCCCTTATGTCATAAGCCCGGAAAACATGTGGATTTACCTTATTCATATGCCACAAATATTAGTGATATTTCTTCAATTGCGCCATTGACCAAATTCCACCCTTACACTAGACTTTCCTGGCTAATCAGCTAGAATTTTTGCAATATTTAACGTTTCTTACCCTTTTTAAATTATGGCAGATCAGAAGTTTGACAGATCAAAGACACACGTAAACGTCGGAACCATTGGTCACGTTGACCACGGTAAAACTACGCTTACAGCAGCATTGTCACAGAATTTCTCACCAGATACCGAGAAAAAGGCATTTGCTGATATCGACAACGCTCCAGAAGAAAGAGAGCGCGGAATCACAATCGCAACCGCTCATGTGGAATACGAAAGTGAAACTCGTCATTACGCTCACGTTGACTGTCCAGGTCACGCTGACTATGTAAAGAATATGATTACTGGTGCAGCACAGATGGATGGTGCAATTTTGGTTGTATCTGCAGCAGATGGCCCTATGCCACAAACTCGTGAGCATATCCTTCTAGCTCGTCAGGTAAATGTCCCTCACGTAGTTGTATTTCTAAACAAATGCGACATGGTTACAGATCCTGAACTTCTTGACCTTGTTGAATTAGAAGTACGTGAACTACTAAACAAATACGAATTTGATGGAGATAACACTCCAATCATTCGTGGCTCTGCACTTAAAGCAACTGAAGGTGATGCAGAACAGATAGAAAATCTAAAACAACTTCTAAAGACTTTAGACGAATATATTCCTGATCCAGTAAGAGAGCTCGAAAAGCCACTTCTTATGTCTGTAGAGGATGTTTTCTCTATTAAAGGTCGTGGAACTGTAGCAACTGGTCGTATAGATCAGGGTATTGTAAAGGTAAATGAAGAAGTAGAAATTATAGGTATCAAAGAAACCAAAAAAGTAGTTGTTACAGGAGTAGAGATGTTCCACAAACTGCTCGACCAAGGTCAGGCAGGGGATAATGTAGGACTACTTCTACGTGGAGTAGAAAGAGAAGAAATAGAACGTGGACAGGTTATTGCAAAACCAGGATCAATAACTCCACATACCAAGTTTTCATCTGAGGTATATATCCTTACAAAAGAAGAAGGAGGTCGACACACCCCATTCTTCAAGGGTTACAAACCACAGTTCTACATTCGTACAACTGACGTAACTGGTACTGTAGAGCTCGATGCAAACGTAGAGATGGTTATGCCAGGAGACAAAGTTACATTTACTGTAACTCTAGGTGCTCCTATTGCTTTAGACGAAGGTACTAGGTTTGCTATCCGTGAAGGAGGTCGAACCGTAGGTGCTGGTGTTGTTACCAAGATTATAGAATAGTAATCAGATGTGAGGGGGCGTAAGCCCCCTTGCATATTTATCTGCTCTTTTCCCAACAAATATTATGTCTCCTGTAAGTAAGAAGAAAAAGAAACCCGCCTCCGCTAAAGCTACGGTGGACAAGAAAGCTACTGCTAAATCAGTTGAAAAAAGTGAGACTAAGGGAAAAGAAAAAGCAGCCGAAACACAAAAGATTCCAAAGATTCGTATACGCTTAAGCGCATTCGATCATACTGTTTTAGATGAAGCTGCAGGAAAAATAATAGATACCGCAGAGAGAAGTGGAGCTGTAATACATGGTCCAGTGCCTCTTCCTACTAAGATAAAAAAATTCACAGTTCTAAAAGCTACTTTCAAGTTCAAGGATTCTCGTGATCAGTATGAGATGAGAACACACAGACGTCTTATAGATCTCACAGAGACCACATTCAAGACGATGGAATCTCTCCAGAACCTTAGTTTGCCTAGTGGTGTAGATATAGAGATAAAGATGACTAACTAGGGTAGAAAGAAGGTAGTGCAGTAGGACGGTATGTGCGGATTTGATGCATATTTATTGCTAAATCCTGGTTTTCGTGCTACTCTCGATAGCTGAGGCTGTAAATTTGACAGTTATATAATTTTTGTTGTCTTATAACAAATGGCTACTAAATCAAAAAACATAGGCGATGGAAAATATATAAAAGTGAAAGGTGCAAGAATGCACAATCTTAAGAATATAAACGTGAAGATTCCACGTGGAGCACTCACTGTAATTACAGGGCTTTCTGGATCTGGAAAATCATCTCTTGCATTCGATACGATTTTTGCGGAAGGGCAGAGGAGATATGTAGAGTCTTTGTCTGCATATGCTAGACAATTTATAGCTCAAATGGAGAAGCCTGATGTAGATAACATAGAAGGATTATCTCCTGCTATTTCTATAGATCAAAAAACCGCTACACATAATCCTAGGTCTACAGTAGGAACCGTTACAGAAATATATGATTACATGAGACTTTTATGGGCAAAGATAGGGCGTGTTCATTGTAGTGAATGTGGAAAAGAATTGAGCAGACAGTCTGCTAGTCAGATAGTGCAAACAATCAGTGAAATGCCTGAAGGTAGTAAGATATTACTTCTATCTCCGTTGGTAGAAGATAGGAAAGGGGAGCATATAAAAATAATAGATAGAATAAGACGAGAGGGATTTGTAAGAATGAGAATAGATGGAGATATAGTTACAGTAGATGAGGAAATAAAACTCGATCCAAAAAAATCACATAACATAGAAGTAGTAGTAGATAGATTGCTTGTAAAAGATCTAGAGGTAAAAGAAGGTGAATCTAATCCAAATAGAACAAGGCTAGCTGATTCTGTAGAGCTTTCTCTAAAAACAGGAGATGGAACAATTATTGTTGCAAATGTTACGGAGGAAGATAGCACGAAAGAGTTCAGATTCTGTGAGTCATTTGTATGTAATGATCATCCTGATTTAGATATTCCATCTATAGAGCCTAGAAGTTTCTCGTTCAATTCCCCACATGGAGCGTGTCAGACTTGTCATGGATTGGGAACGATTTTACGTATAGATGAAGCGAGTATTATCCCAAATCCAGATCTTACGATTGCAGAGGGCGTTATACATCCATGGGCTACATCTGCTGGTCGTATGAGTTTTATGAATCAGATACTTGAGGGTGCTGCAAAGCATTTTGGATTCAAGATGTCTACTCAATGGAAAAAGTTAAAAGAAGAACATCAGCAAATTATTTTGCATGGATCCAAAGATCAGATTGAAGTGAATTACAATTCAGATAAATTCGAGGGTACATATCAAACAACTTTCGAGGGAGTAATTCCTAATCTACAAAGAAGATACAACGAGACAGACAGTTCATATGTAAGATCACAAATAGAGGAATATATGGAAACACTTCCATGTGCAGATTGTGGAGGCAATAGGCTTAGAAAAGAAGTATTGGGAATAACTATAGGAGAAAAAAACGTAGTAGATTCAACTAGAATGCCAATAGACAAAGCAAGAATATTCTTCGAAAGTCTTAATTTGTCTGATTATGAACATAAGATAGGAAAAAAGATTTTAAACGAAATAATTTCCAGACTTTCTTTCCTAGAAAACGTAGGCCTTACATATCTCACACTAGAACGTTCAGCTGCAACTCTATCTGGAGGAGAAGCTCAGAGAATTAGGCTTGCAACACAAATAGGATCAGCTCTACAAGGTGTTTTATATGTTCTAGATGAGCCGTCTATAGGATTACATCAGAGAGACAACGATAGACTCATAAAAACTCTAGAATCGCTTAGAAACCTCGGAAATACAGTATTGGTAGTTGAGCATGACCAAGAAACTATGGAATGTGCTGATTATGTTCTAGAAATTGGTCCAGGTGCTGGCAAATATGGAGGAGAGGTAGTCGCAGAAGGAACATTGGAAGAAATAAAAAAGAATCCAGATTCTGTTACAGGACAGTATCTAAGTGGTAAAAAACAAATAGAAACACCAAAAAAACGTAGAAAAGGAAATGGAAAAAAAGTCACAATTCATGGAGCCACACATCACAACCTAAAAAACGTAGATGCATCTTTTCCTCTTGGATGTTTTATAGGTGTTACTGGAATATCTGGATCGGGAAAATCAAGCTTGATTCATGGAATACTTGGACCTGAACTTCAGAGAGTTCTAAACAAAGCGAAGTCCAAGCCACAAGATGTAAAAGAAATAAAAGGACTAGAAAATCTAGATAAAGCAATCGTAATAGATCAGTCTCCTATAGGAAGAACTCCTAGATCAAATCCAGCAACATATACTGGATTATTTACTGATATACGTGATTTGTTTGCTACTACTCCAGAATCAAAACTTAGAGGATACAAACCTGGTAGATTTAGTTTTAATGTGAAGGGTGGTAGATGTGAAGAATGTGAAGGTGATGGACTCAAAAGAATAGAAATGCACTTCTTGCCAGATGTTTTTGTAACTTGTGAATCTTGTCATGGTGAGAGATACAATAGAGAAACTTTAGAAGTAACTTACAGAGGAAAAAATATAGCAGATGTTCTTGGTATGACAGTATCCGAAGGGCTTGAATTCTTTTCTCCTATTCCACAGGTAAAGAAAAAGCTGCAAACTTTGCAGGATGTAGGGCTTGGATACATTCATTTGGGACAAAGTGCTACTACACTTTCTGGTGGAGAGGCTCAGAGAATAAAGCTAGCAACAGAACTTACGAAGCGTGCTACTGGTAAAACTTTCTATATTCTAGATGAACCAACAACAGGTTTACATTTTGATGATATCAAATTACTTCTGGATGTTTTGCAGAGGCTTGTAGACAAAGGAAATACTGTGCTTGTAATCGAGCACAACTTGGATGTGGTAAAATCTGTAGATCATGTAATAGATATAGGCCCAGAGGGGGGAGAGAACGGAGGAGAGATAATAGCTGTTGGTACTCCAGAAGAAGTAGCAAAAGCTAAGGGTAGTTTTACAGGTGAGTAT
>JABICL010000007.1 GCA_018652265.1 Candidatus Peribacteria bacterium | reverse complement strand
TTTGTGACGATATCTGGATTGGAGAGTTCTTTTTGTAGGCCTTCATATTCCGCCATTATTTCCTCGATTTGTTTGAGCATTGTGCACATAATAACACCTTGTTGTGCAAATTACTCAAGCTACGTCGTATGGAAAAATATTTGACTAATACCGCATATTTTTGTAGCGTACAAAACCTTTCTATTTTTCTACCTTTTGAATATGAGTCACACTGAAGACGCTGTAGCCATTCTCTTTAAAGAAACTGGCGAAAGAGATCCCGAACTAGGCAGAGCCATTGTTCCTTCCAGCCTTCTCAACGAGCAAGGCGCTCTCAGGGAGCAAATATTTGTTACACTGAATCAAGTAGGCACGGATAGATCATTCGCCGTTAGTACAACAGCAGTAGAAGTGGATGGGAGGCTGTGGCATGACGCGGAAAAAATTGAAGATCCTGGCAAAGAACAGGTTTACTCTTATGTTGATTGCGATGAAAATGGCAGAATAAATATATAAAAACATTCAACCCTAGAAATAAAGTAGTGTTTGCCATTCTCGCATTACCTATGCCCTCTGAGCACATTCTGCTGGTTCTCAGCTTCGGATCAGCCGCTATTTTGTGAGATATGATAATTTAATGTATAATATACTTATGGAACAATTAGAAGCACCAGAAACACCAGAAGTACGTGATCTACTTACTGAATTTGTTAATGCAGACGATGATCGACAGAGAGCAATTGCTACACAGTTTCGTAAACTTGCAAAGGCTAATGGAACGATTGAAGAAGTTCTTGCAGCAATAAACGAATTACATTTTCCAGAAGAAGATAGAGAACATAAGGATTTAGAAACTGTAATCAGTGAAGTTAATACTGCCCTTGGTAACGCATTGGATTGATAAGAGTTTATTGCATAGCACAACCCCGAAAACGAAAACTCTACGAAAACATGGTATATGTTCGCTTACATGCGCATAACAAAGACTATACGGTTCAGGAGATTGTGCTTTTTTATGGATTTTGGACTGCACAATTTCTAGCCAGTATTCTGTTTGCACAATCTAGTATTGATGAACCAAAAAATAATGAAGCTCATATGAAAACAAATTCTAGGCTCCTCTTGGCAAGAGGAAGATTTTATATTTTAAATATTCTTCAAATGGTAACATATACTTATACTTATGAAAGATGATAAAACACCATTTACTCCTGATGACATTGCTAGCTGGGATTATGCACAAATTTGGAATAAGTTTCCTGTTCCAGCTCGTCCATCAAAAGAAGAATTAGAATTTTTAGAAAAAGAGATATCACATATACCTCACGAAAATTTACTTATTCTGGGATCAACTATTGAGTATCGATCAATTTGCAAGCATTTTGGAATACAGCCTGATGTAGCGGATTTTGATCAATCAAATTATGAAATTCTTACAAGTTATTCAAAAGAAAAGTTTGAAAACGAAAATTTTTTAGCAACAGATTGGCTCGAGATTGATGACGAGAATAAGTACGACATAATCATAGGGCATCGAGCAATCAATGTTGTTGGCAAAGAAGTTTTACAACAATTTTTTAAACGTATGCATAAAGCACTTAAGCCCGGAGGCGTGTTTTATTGCAAAGGAAATATTTTATATAACAATGAGGAAGAATGTTTTAATGAACTTTTAGATAAATGGGCTTTTGCAAAAAATCGTAAACATCCACTTTTTAGTTATATCGAAGTAAATCTGTATTTTTATACTGCAGATAAAGATGGTTATGTTGTTTATCCGGAAACTCGAAAAGTAGTTGATCAACTTGTAGCTGATAAACGATGTTCACAGGAAGATTACAATCTAATAAAAATGCTCGTTTCTATGTCTGAAGAAGCTAGATTTCGTGGATTAATTCATGAAAAAGAAATCCGTGACATTATTAGTAATGTTGGCTTTTCTGAATCTGAATGGATAGTTTTGGATAAAGACATTTGCCAAAATATGCCCATTCTCAAATTAAGAAAATAAATTGCTCCAAATAGCTTGTAATTGTCAATATCTAAGCCTAGAGTTTGCCGCTAATTTTACAAACAATGAACCAAGTTATTGATTCAACAGATACTGGCGAAGATCAAATTGTGATAGAAATGACGACTGAATTTCTATCAGATCTGATAGCCAGATTTTTCAATGTACATAGTGTTAGATCTGATGCTACTTTAAATCAATTAGGATTTAGTGATGGAGTTTTAGATAGTTTTTCTGGTTTCTTGAAAAAATTAAGCTTAATAAAATTATCTCCTAAGTTTCGTATGAGCACTAGAATGAGAAGTGCAATAGATCAGGTAATAGATGAAATAAAAACAAATAGAAAAGCAAGTATTGCAGATTTAGCAACTGCATTAACAATCAAGATGACAGAAGCAGCTACTTGTGATTGTAATGAACGAGATGAAAATAATTATTTAGGAGTTGTAGTTCTATATTTGCGTGAATGTAGATCTAGATTTAGAGAACGCCTTGCTAATATAGCGAGATAGAAACATAATTGTTTTATGAAGAGAATTATTTCTATTCTAATGTTATGTATTTTGCCTGTAGCTTTACATGCAGAAGGAGAATCGTATTCTGACGTTGGTACAAGTAATTGGTTTTATGATTCCGTAGAGTCATTTGTAGAACAAGAATATCTGGATGCATCCAAAGATAAATTTAGACCAGCAGATCTAGCACTTAGAAGTGAGTTTATAAAACTAGTTGTAGAAATAAATGGAGGAATAATAGATGAGCTTCCGGATATGCCAGGTTTTTCAGATGTGTCTCCTGGAGATTGGTTCTTTGGTTATATGGAAGAAGCAGGCAGAGAGGAGTGGCTGAAAGGAGATGGAGATTGTTATTCTGCCTCACGGTTCGACTCCGCTCACCGTGACACAGATATAAAGTGTTTTGTTCGACCTCATTCAAATATAAGTCGTGCAGAAGCTGCAGTTATTGTGCGTAGAGCATTTGGCAAATCGAGGCTTGGTAAAGCTCCAGCATTTTCGGATAACCCAGCAGGAAGTTGGTTTTCGGATGCCATACAAGCCGCTGCAGATCACTGCATACTAAAAGGGGATGATGGGACACGAAAAGTAAGACCTGGAGATCCTGTAAATAGAGCGGAAATGGTTACTATGCTATATAGAGTGGATTCTGGAGGAAGATATCCGGAGTGTTAGTTAGTCATTGTGTCACCCTGAGGAGATTTCGTTGTTTATCCTTCGAGATGCACTTCACTTCGTTCGTGCTCCTCAGGATGACACAACGAAATCGTCTCGAAGGGTGTTTCAAAATAGCAATCAACTACTTTTCACTTTTGCTTTTTCCCTTTATCCTTATAAAGCTATATGTTTGAGATATTCCAATTCGGGCCGTTACTTCTTAGATCTCATATTTTATTCCTACTAATAGGAATAGTTTTAGGAGCGGATGTATTTTTTCGTTTAGCAAATAGAGAAGGTTTAAGGATTATTTTGTTTCTAAAAAATGGTTGGACATTTCTAATATCTTTTCTTTTAGGTGGAAGACTTTTGGGGATGCTTCTTCTTTATTATGCATATACACAAGATCCTATGAAAGTACTTATAGTATGGGATGGTGTGTTTAGTATCACAGGAGGACTCGTAGGAATTGGATTAATGCTCTTTATATATACATATAGGCAAAGAGCACAGTTTCTTCGTTGGATGGATATATATGTGCCATCTGCAACTATAATCGTTGCATTTGATTGGATTGGAAGATTTATGGGTGCGGTTTCTTATGGAAAACCTACAGATGCATTTTGGGGAATAACTATGGAATCTATAGGAGTTAGATACACGGTTCCGATTCATCCAGTGCAGATATATTATGCAATTTGGTTCCTTGGACTTTCATTTTTACTATTTCATATGAGGCGCAGAAAGCAGTTAAATGTTTTACCTGCACGTCTTTATAAAATACTTGGAGCAAAAGCAAGTAGTGTTCAAATCCATACATCTAGATCTGGAATGGTTACTTTGGTAGGAATAGTTTTATCATGCATTGGTGTGATATTTCTTGATTTCTATAGAGGAGATTTTGCTATAACTGTTTTTGCGAAGTTCATAGACTTTGCATTTCTTGCACTTCTATTTGTAAGTCTTGGCACAATTTCCGTTATGGAGAAGAAAATTTCAAATAAACATTCTATGTTAAATAGCATAATGGTAGGAATGGCTACTATGGTTTATTTGATCATTAGACCTTATATATCGATAATCTCATTTGAATGGCGCTTTAGCCAATTCCTTTCTGTCCTTGCAGTACTTGTAACTATTGTGTACGTTGTCGTTCACCGATGGAAATATCAGAATCATTAATGGCACTAATTCCTTCTGGGAGTTATTTTGCAGGCCTTCTCGCAGAGAATCCTGTGCTCAAGGCAGTTCAATACTCTCTTACAGGACTAGCAGTAGCACATGTATTTATTGTATTTCTTGTAACTAGAGATATTTTAAAAAGAACAAACTCAATTATTTACCAGATAAGTTGTATTTTGGTTTCAGCTGCCTTGCCTATTGTTGGAGTATTTACATATCTACTTATTAGACCATCTAGAACTTTGAGTGATAAAAATATTGAGCACACCCTAAAAGAGATACTAAAAAATATGCCAGTTGTAAGCTCTGATGAACCTATAGAGGATGATATTGGTGAAAAAAGTAGTGAGGAGGAGGAAGATACGAAAGAATTGATAGAAGAATCTAAATTAGAAAAAGAAGAATTTTCCCTACAAAAATAATGATTGAATACTGGCTCTATCCAAATCCTGGCAATGCAGATTATACAAACTTAAAAGCTCTAGCAGTTTTATCTATATGTTTAGTTTTAATTGTAGGATCTTTTGCGATTTCCAGATGGAGAAAAGATATGGATAACTCTGTAACAAAGAAGCTTACAAAAGGCTGGTCAGGCAAAATGAGATTGTTTGCATTCGCTGGAATATTTTTGGTGATCTGTAGAGTAGAGGAGATTCAATTCTTTGCCATGAGAAGCTTGCTACTTGTGTGGGGAATAGCTTTAACTCTCTACGTTGTATTTCAAGCTTGGTGGTTTAGGAAGAAAAATTATAAGATCGTAAAGAAAAAGAAAATCTCAGATCCTAGAGATGCTTATCTACCGGGTAAGAAAAAGTAATGTGTCATCCTGAGCAGGCGATGCCAGAGCATCGCCGTGTCGAAGGGCTAGAGATGCCTACTTACCGGGTAAGAAAAAGTAACGTGTCATTAACCTCTGATAAATAATAAACAGTAATGGGTTACGTTGATTTCGTCCCATATACCGCCTTAAGCACGTGAGCGGAGTATTCAAATAATACTAAATATCAGGTTCGGATTTCTGGCAACTTAAGTTTCTTGAAAGAGATTTTTTGTAGTGTACTATGGTGTACGTTTGTTCACTTAGTTCAAGCGTCTTATACTCTCAAATATTGAGCTCCTAGGCAAAGGAACCTGGGTGAACAAACACAAAATATCATTTTATATCACTAAACAACTTACAAAATGCCAATAAAGAAATCATCAAAAACAGTTATTAATGTAAAATCTAATGATTCAAAAGAGCAAACAATGAAAGCCGCTATAGAAGACATAGAAAAACAGTTCGGTGTTGGGGCTATTATGAAAATGGGAGAAAATTCACATGTACAAATAGAAAGATTCCCATCAGGTTCACTTGCTCTAGATATTGCACTTGGTGGAGGAATGCCAAAAGGAAGGATTATAGAAATATATGGTCCTGAATCATCTGGAAAAACAACACTTGCACTTCATTCTGTTGCACAGCTTCAGAAACAAGGAGGCCAAGCCGCATTCATAGATGCGGAACATGCGCTTGATGTTCAATATGCGAAAAAAATAGGAGTAGATGTATCTAATTTACTTGTATCACAACCAGATGATGGTGAATCTGCATTAGAGATCACAGAAAAGTTAGTTAGATCTGGAGGTGTGGATCTTATAATTGTGGATTCTGTTGCAGCTCTTACTCCTAGAGCAGAAATAGAAGGAATGATGGGGGATACTCATATGGGGCTACAAGCAAGGCTTATGAGCCAAGCTCTGCGCAAACTTACTGCAATAGTTGCAAAGTCTAGCTGCTCGGTTGTGTTTATAAATCAGATTCGCATGAAGATAGGAGTTATGTTTGGAAATCCAGAGACTACTCCTGGAGGAAATGCTCTTAAGTTCTATTCTTCTGTAAGACTCGATGTAAGGAGAATAGGGAAAATATCTGACAAGACTGATATTGGAGAAGAGATAGTAGGAAATCGCACTCGTGTAAAAGTGGTGAAAAATAAAGTCGCACCACCTTTTAGGGAGGCAGAATTTGATGTTGTATATAACAAAGGAATAGTGTGGGAAGGAGATATTCTAGATTTAGGAGTTAAATATGGGATTATTTCAAAATCCGGTGCTTTCTTTGGATATGAAGAAGAAAAACTTGGTCAGGGTAGAGAAAATGCCAAGAAGTATTTTGAGCAAAATCCAAAGATAACTGCAAAGATAGAGAAAGAAATAAGAGCAAAATCTGAGCAGGCATGATTCTTCTTCCAAATATGAGGATCGAGTGCTACTATCCAGGGCCCCATGCAAAGAACAGTTAGTCCACCAAAGGACAGGCTAACATCTCAGCCTCATAGCACAGATGCTGAGCAAAGTGTCATAGGGGCTCTACTGATTGATGGAGATAGCATTTCTAAGATTGCAGATATTTTGCAGCCAAATGATTTCTACGATCCAGTTCATAGAGAGATTTATTCTGCAATAGACAAAATATATAC
Organism: Candidatus Peribacteria bacterium; assembly: GCA_018652265.1. GTDB lineage: Bacteria > Patescibacteriota > Gracilibacteria > Peribacterales > Peribacteraceae > JABICL01. The sequence continues at coordinate 8,858 of JABICL010000007.1, read as the reverse complement.
AAGTCATAGGCCTATAGATCTGATAACAGTTACTACTGAGCTTTCTGATTCTGATCGTATGAGTGCTGCTGGCGGAAGCGCATATTTGGCAGATGTAACAACCAGAGTTCCTACTTCTGCAAATATTGTTCAATATGCTCAGATAGTTAAAAAGAAAGCGACTCTTAGAAAAATGATAAATGCAGGACAAGAAATAGCAGGACTTGGTTATGACGAAGAGGCTGCTATTGAAGAGCTTCTAGAAAAAGCTGAGAAAAATGTTTTTGCTATTACTCAAACTTTTCTAAAAGACAAATTTATTCATATAAAGGATGTGTTGAATGCTAGATATGAAAAATTTGCACAAATGCATACAGATAAAGATGAAGAATCTACAAAAGGTGTTCCTACAGGATTTCATTCTTTGGATACACGCTTATCTGGACTCCAGCCAAGTGATCTAATCATAGTGGCTGCAAGGCCGGGAATGGGTAAAACAAGTTTAGCTCTAAATATTGCACAAAATGCGGCTATTAAATATGGAAAAACAGTTGGAGTCTTTTCGTTAGAAATGAGTAAAGAGCAGCTTGTAGATCGTCTTTTTGCTGCAATGATGGGAGTCGATAGCTGGAAACTACAAAAGGGTAAACTTGAAGATTCTGATTTTCAGAGAATGGGACCAATTATGGATGAGCTAAATAAGGCAAATATATTTATAGACGATACAGTATCTTCAACAATGCCAGAGCTTCGGGCAAAGGCTAGAAGATTACAAATGGAATATGGATTAGATTTGGTAATAGTTGATTATCTTCAGCTTATGAGTACTGGATCTAAGTACTATGCAGGAAATCGTGTTCAAGAGATTTCTGAGATATCAAGATCATTAAAATCTCTTGGTAGAGAAATGCATGTGCCAATTATGGCCTTGTCTCAACTTTCTCGTGCAGTAGAAAGCAGACCAGGTAATATTCCTCAACTTTCTGATCTTCGTGAATCAGGTTCCATAGAACAAGATGCTGATATTGTTATGATGATGTATAGAGAGGATATGTATGAGGAAGATTCAGATAGACCTGGAATGACAGATCTATATATTAGAAAGCATAGAAATGGGCCTACAGGTCGTATAGAGCTAATGTTTAAGAAAGAACAAATGAGATTTTATGATGTAGATAAGGCGCATTCGGGCGTTTAGGGCTTTTGGGGCTTAGGAATTAGGGACTGGTTTTTATAGGCTATAATTAAGCAAGATATGACAATTGATGACTTTACACCTGTGCGTCCGGAAATTTCTCTGGAATCTATACTTGTATATTCAGTTTTAACTTTTCTTATAGGGATATGTATAACTCCTTGTTTTGTACAGTTTTTGAAGAAAAATAAAATTGGTAAGCAACTTCGTGTAGAGGCTGTTGATGGAGGAGAGGCAACAATCTTTCGGCATTTTCATCAGAAAAAAAGAGGAACCCCAACTATGGGCGGATTACTTATATGGGGATCTATTCTTTTTACTGTTGTTTTTTCTAGAATTCTTTCTTACATAGGAGTTGTAGAGCATTCTCTGCTTCAGAGAGGACAAGTTTATATCCCTCTTTTCACTTTGGTTTCATTAGGAATATTGGGTGCAGTAGATGACTATTGGAGCATTCTTGGATTTGGGAAGAAAAAGGGAGGACTCGATGTTCTTCCAAAGATTATTTTTCTTTTACTTGTAAGTGGCTTTTGTGGATTTTGGTTTTATGCCCGACTGGGATACGACACTATTCATATGCCATTTTATGGTGATCTATATATAAATGGTTGGTATATACCATTCTTTATGTTTGTTTTAATTGGCACAGCAAATGCTGTAAATATTACAGACGGATTAGATGGATTAGCTGGAGGATTGCTTGTAATTGCCTTTATTGCATTTGGAACACTTGCATACTTAGAAGGCTTATATATTCTTGCTGGATTTTGTGGAATTATCGTTGCAGCTGTTTCTGCTTTTCTATGGAACAACGTACCTCCTGCACTTTTCTTTATGGGAGATACTGGATCTTTAGCTCTTGGAGGCACATTGGCAGTAATAGCTATGATGATTGATCAAGTGCTTGTACTTCCAATAATAGGAATTATATTTGTAGTAGAAATGTTTTCTGTCATTGCCCAGTTGCTAAGTAAAAAGCTTAGAAATGGCAAAAGAATTCTAAAGGCTGCACCAATTCATCATCACTTTGAGGCATTGGGCTGGGGCGAAAGTAAGGTGACTATGAGACTATGGATTATCGGAGGCTTTTGTGCGTTTTTGGGAGTGATTGTTGGGGTTATAGGATAAGTATGTTAGGTATATTATGTATTTTAGGTAATTTAAGTGAAGACTTAATCCGAAAAATATATTTAGTACCTAAATTACGTAATGTACCTAATGTACCTAAAGTACCTTTTAAACTAGTTCACATTAAGCATACGTACGAACTTGGAATCTTTTGATAGTCTGTGCTAGATTTAATCCATGATTAAAGTTGCAATAAATGGATACGGAAGAATAGGTCGAAATGTCCATCGCCAGTTCATTGAACGCTTTGCAGATGAGATAGAAGTAGTTGCTATAAATGCATCATCTACTTCGGAAATGCGCGCATATCTACTGCAATATGATTCTCTACATGGACGTCTGAATGCTGATATAGAAATAAAAGGAGAGGATGCTATTTTTGTGAATGGAAAAGAAGTAAGAGTTTTAAAAGAAAAAGATCCAGGCAAGCTTCCATGGAAAGAGCTAAATGTGGATGTTGTTGTGGAATCAACAGGTAAATTTCGTTCAAGAGAGAAAGCACTGCCTCACATAGAGGCTGGAGCTAAACGAGTAGTTGTATCTGCTCCTATGAAAGATGATTCTCCTACCTTTGTAAAAGGAGTAAATGACGATGGCCTAACTGCTGATATGGATATCATTTCAAATGCGTCTTGTACTACAAACTGTATTGCACCAGTTATAAAAGTTATAGATGAAACATTTGGTGTAAAACATGGTCTTGTTGGTTCTGTGCACGCATATACTGCATCGCAGAATTTACTAGATAACAAAGGAGACGATTTACGTAGAACTCGAAGTGCAACATTATCAATAATTCCAACTTCTACTGGTGCTGTAAAAGCATGTGGTGTGATTTTCCCTCATCTTAAGGGAAAGCTAAACGGTATAGCTCTACGTGTTCCTCTTCCTACAGTTTCACTTGCATACATGTCGCTAGAGATAAATAAATCGACTACGAAAGAGGGGATAAATGAAGCCCTCACAAAAGCATCTAATGATGGAATGAATGGTGTACTTAACGTTTGCACTGAGCCACTTGTTTCGATTGATTTCAAAACTGATCCACATTCTTCTATTGTCGATGGATTATCTACAGAAGTAGTAGATGGAACCGCTGTACAGATACTCAGCTGGTATGACAACGAATGGGGATATGCTATGAGGTTGACTGAGATGGTGGTTAGAGTTGGGGGGATGCTATAATCAAGCCATGTCCAACTGCCCAACCCCCTCAAAAGTTTCTCTAAATTTCCACCTCAGAAAAGCGAACGCGCCAGATCATCTAAGACATCTGGTAGTAGATATTGCTCGTGCTGCGAAATACATTGTTCGTGAGCTTTGGCATGGAAAGCTTGGAAAAGCAGGAACTTCCAATCAATTCGATGAAGATCAGGTAGAGATGGATGTTCTAAGTAATCAAATACTAGAACAACACTTGTGTGAAAATGAACTTGTAAGCTGTTTTGCTTCCGAAGAAGAAGGGGAGATAGTAGAACTAAATCCTGATGGCCCATATGCGGTAGTTTTTGATCCATTAGATGGATCCTCACTTGTAGATAAGAACTTTGCTATAGGAACGATAGTTGGAATATATGAGGGCAAGGAAATAATTGGAAAGAAACCTCGTGAGCAAGTTGCAGCCTTATATATTCTTTATGGCCCTAGAACCACACTTACTTATTCTCTGGGGAATGGAAAGGGTGTACATGAATTCGTTTTAAATGATGTGGGTGAATTTGTTTTGGACAGAGAATTTCTAGGAATAGGGGACGAAGCAAAAACATATTCTCCAGGAAATATATCTGCAGCATCGGAAAACAAGCCATACAGAGATCTAATAATGAAATGGATAGATGAGAAAAAGACTCTTAGATACTCAGGATGCATGGTTCCTGATGTTCATCATATCCTTAGTAAAGGAAACGGAATTTTCTGTAACATTGGTGGAGCTAAATACCCAAATGGAAAGCTAAGGCTTGCATTTGAATGTGGTCCATTTGCATTCTTGGTAGAAGAAGCAGGTGGTGTTTCTAGCGATGGCAAACAAAGCATTCTAGATATACCTTTGGAAGCTGTAGACCAGAGAACACAGTTTATAGTTGGGTCGAAAAATGAGGTAGAGAGAACGGTTAGGGGTTTAGGGGTTAGCAAGTAGAATGCTTGTTCTTGCTTTGCAACTACCCACTACCCACTATCCACTACTCACTCATCAATAATCCCACCTCCAACCACAACCTCTCCATCATAAATCACAACAGACTGTCCAGGAGAAACGCCTATTTGCGCTTCATTGAATATAAATTCGAGCTTATTTCCAGAATACTTCATAGTTCCGCTTCTAAGCTTTCCCAATGAATGAATACGAGCGCTGTATCTATATTCTTTATTTTCACCTGGCACAAAGCTAACCCAATTAAGATCATTAGCAATTAACTCTGATTTCTTAGATTCGGATTTTGATCCAACAATCAAGGTATTTGCTTCTATATCTTTATGTACAACATGTAGAGGTTCTTTTAGGCCGCCAATATCTAATCCTCGTCTCTGCCCCTCTGTGTAATGATGAAGACCTTTATGTTTGCCTAATATTTTTCCATTGGTATCTACTATATCTCCAGAAGATCCTTCTATATATCTATCTAAAAAGTCATGCATATCTGCATCTGGGAAAAAGCATATATCTTGGCTTTCCTGATAATGTTCGGGGATAGGTATATTGAATTTTTTGGCTAGTTCAAATACTTCTACTTTATTAAGCTCGCCAAGTGGAAACAGTGTACGTTCTAGTTGTTGCTGCGAAAGTCTATAAAGGTAATAACTCTGGTCTTTTGTTTTATCAATTGCTTCTAGAAGCATCATACGATTCAATTTATCGTCATTTTTAATCCTTGTGTAATGTCCTGTAGCAATTTTTTCACAATCGAGTTCGTCAGCTAACTCATGAAGTTTTGCATGTTTCATTTCCCTATTACATCTCACACATGGATTTGGAGTTAAGCCAGCTTTATATTCTTCTAGAAACTTATCTACAACATTACATTTGAATTCATCAGATATATCTATCTCATAAAGTGGAATATCATAACTCTCTGCTACTTTTCTTATTCTAGATTTACCTTGTTCTGTACAACACTTACTAGGTAGTAGGTGAGCCATTGTTGGTGCAAGTGGATCTTCCCATACCTGAAAATGAGCACCTATTACTTCATGTCCTTGTTCTTTTAGTAAACAAGCAGTAACAGTAGAGTCCACGCCTCCAGACATTGAAACTAAAACTTTCACTACAAAATTATATACGAATGCAATATGTCATGCTGAGCCGTACTGAGCGAATATAACTGGAAGCAGAGCAAAGCGAAGCTTCAGTTCTATGAGTCGAAGTGCGTGTCGAAGCATTATTAGTTAGCCATTTTTATTATTCCTTCTAGAATATGTTCCCCAGGAAGGGAATCTTTGTCATTTTTTGGTTCACGAGTGATCAATACTTGATCATGATCGCTTAAATCAGTAATTGTTTCATATGTAAGAGAATATGAATTTGGTCCATTTTTACTTTTCATATTTCCAAGAAGCACTGCAGTTGGAGGTTCTTTTTTGAGTAACCAACCAACATATTTACCACTAGTGGCAGGCTGCAAATTAACCCTCATAGAAATATTATATTTTTCACCATTGTAATTAGCTTCTGCAAAACCATTACCAAAATTATCATCGGTAGGACTTAGTCTCGCTGCTCCAGACCATATAATAGGACGCGGAGCATCTGTTGCTGCATCCACACTGTTCTCATTTAAAATTGATGCCTCAAGACATGCCGATAAGACAAGCGGAATTACAATAAGAAATGTAAATTTTGGATTAATACCCATAGTCAGCTCCTAACTATACTCTTTTATTATAAAAAATATATTTTACATCTATAGTTTATAGTTTATAGCTAACAAATATTTCCATAGATCTTACCTTTACGAAGTTTGACATACTAACCACCCGTCTTCATCTCTCGACAAGCTCGAGACTACGCCGAGGCAAGCTACCCACTAATCACTAACCACTTCTCTGTTGATAGAAATCAGTCTTACAGACCAAATATATCACTCTAACTTACCACAGCCATCCTGGTCTTCTAGATTTAATCTTAGATCTTTCTTCGTTCATCTTATTTTCTATCTTTTCCGTAAGCATATGATATTCATCTGCGTTATCTGGAAACAATACAGATAAAGTTATAAGTATCTTTATAGCGTCTTCTGGATTTGGAGATAGTGCTACAAAATGTATATTTTGTTCGATTGCTTTTGTAAATTCTCTCACTCGAGTTTCCACCTTTGGAGCTATCTCAGCTATTTTTGGATGAAGTGCCAACTTTTTGCTATCAGCTGCAGCGTCTGTTGTTGGCTGCGTATATGTTTTTGCAAATAATGCCTCTAGCATTCCTTTACTTATACCTAAATCATTCCATCCGCCATATTTAAATGCTTGATCAAAATTATCTATAGCAAGATCAAATTCATCTTTCATTAGATTAATTTCTCCTTTTAATTTCCATGCACGTGCATCTTGATCATTCCTTTTTATATAATCATTCAATACAACTAATGCAGATTCTAGATCGTTGTTTTTTACGTGTAGATGAGCCTGACTTAATCTCATATCTCTTGTAAACAATTCCTTTTCTGAAATCTCATACCATGCTATTGCCTTATCGATATTTTCTGATGCCTCTGCATGTCTACCGAATGAAGAAGTAACAAGAAATGCCGCTTCACAAATTGCAAAAAACAAAAGGATTACAGATATTGAAGTTGTGATAGTTGATAGGCGAATATTTTTTGGATTCTTCTTTATAAAAATTGGCTTACCAAATTTTGATCTTCCAGCAAGTATTGCAATAAGTATCCAAAAGGGGAGAGAGATGCCAACAAATTGAAGATTATAATCAATCAAATTATGTGCAATAACTCCAGCAACAGAGGTTACCATTAATGGATATCCAAGTCGTGCATGATCTTCAACAGTAAATCTCTTTCCTTTTAAGGAAGTTTCTATTCCCGGTTTAAGAGCCGTAAATAAAAGCATCACAAATATCATTGCAGCAATTAATCCTCTCTCTGAACTTAGTTTCAGAAAGACATTATGCGAATGATCAGATGTAGCTAAAACATGTTCTTGATTTCTTGGATGAACAAATCTAAAGCTATATGGCCCCCAACCAAATACGGGTTTTTCTGTAGTCATTATGAGTGCGTGTTGCCAAAAAGATTTTCTTTCTGAAATTGAAGATTTTCCTTCAGAAGCAGTAAAAGTTACCTTTTCCGACATTGACTGAATTGGATGAACAGCAGAGCGTATTTCATTTACTCCAACAAAAAGAACAAATCCAAAAACAAGACCAAGAGCGATATGAGTAAGTGGCTTGTTTAATCTCTTTCTTGATCCTTTGTGACCTAAAATTAAAATGGAGAGCAAGAATATTTGTCCAAAGAATGCAATAAATGCACCTCTAGAATATGTGAGCAGTAAACATCCAAGAATAAGTCCCGTAGGAACGTACTTCAGAAATGGGCGTATGAATTTATATATTGAATACAGTGCTGGATGAATAGATAAATTTAACTTCTTTAAATATTTAAGAGCAATGCCCTCTGTGTTAGACAAAGAACTTACAAAAAGTGCTATTGGCCATGAAAGTAATAAAAATTCTGCATATGCATTTGGCCAGTAATCAGTATGAAATCTGTAGTCAAAAAAAGTACCTACAAATCTATTTACTGGCTGAAAGACATAAACAATCATTCCTATTAAACAAACAAGAGCAGCAATACCAGATAGCCATCTTATAAATCCATATTCAAATGAATTCGGATTTTTCTCATCATCTCCCACAGATCTATTTATATACCAAATCATAATAAGCCCCAGTCCACCTGTTCTAAATACCTCATCTAAACCATAATTTGGAGTTGATGAAAATATATAACTTAATCCAGTCCAGATAATAAATAGAAGAACTAATAACTCAAGTTCTGCTTTTGCAGGCCTCTTATCTATAGCATCTGAGCGCTTGCCACTCGTAAAAATATTTTGAATTAATATCGCAAATGCACCAACGCCTAGAAGTAACCATGTGCTTTCAAGTGATTTTCCTCCTTTCCAGATAATTGTGAATACTAGTAGTGAAATAATCGCCGTCTCACAAATCTTTTGAAGTGGTACTCTACGTATGTAATACATATTTGTATGGAAGATTAGCATAAATACAACTAATATGTGTGTGAGTAAGCCGATGTGGCGGAACTGGTAGACCTGCCTGCCGGCAGGCAGGCGCGCACGTTTCTTTCAAATTAAAGTGCCGATGTGGCGGAACTGGTAGACGCGCACGCTTCAGAAGCGTGTTCTCTCAAGAGAGTGTGGGTTCAAATCCCTCCATCGGCACCATTGATCTGTACCCCATAAAGTGGACACGGAAATCCACCTTCATCCACTGTTCCTTTTGTTACTTTTATCACTTAACAAAAGAGGAATATGAAAATCATATATTCATGCGAACAAATCGCACAGTTACAGAAGCATC
>JABICL010000009.1 GCA_018652265.1 Candidatus Peribacteria bacterium | reverse complement strand
GAGGATGCTACGTCGAAGTCGGAGCGAAGCGTAGACGAAGACGAGCTATTTACCGTCTTCGTTCGTCTGAGGACGAACTACGACGTGATGGGAGTCTCTATTTTCGAGAGGATGCTACGTCGAAGTCGGAGCGAAGCGTAGACGAAGACGAGCTATTTACAAACCCACATCAAGATATATATTCATATCCCAATGTGGTATTACGTTTATTCAATCCAAACTCAAGATCAGCAACACTATTATGTTGGAATTACAAATGATCTAAAACGTAGAATTGCCGAACATAACTCAGGACATTCTGTGCACACTAACAAATATAAAGATTGGGAATTAGTTTCTTTCACAGGTTTTCGAAATAAGAAACGAGCAGAAGAATTTGAACAGTATCTGAAAACCCAATCTGGTAGAGCTTTCACAAAAAAGCATTTGTAGCTTTTTGCGAAGCAGAACGAAGGGGTACTATCTAGCCTAAAACTAAAAATTTGAAGCCCAAAGGGCGTAGGCTGAATTTGAAGATACTATGTGCTCCGAAGTTCTGCGTAGCTTGCGAAGCAGAACGAAGGGGTACTATCTAGCCTAAAACTAAAAACTTGGAACAGTTATCCCCATACTTTCTAAGTGCTCTCTTAGTGCCTGCATGTCATTTTTCTGATCATCGTGTAAATACGTGTGCATACCCATACCCCTTGGCACAACAAGATTCTTTTTCTGATTATCTATAAACAAACATTGATCTGGACTTCGATCTGATGACTTAAGAGTATGCTCAAAAATATCTGGATCACTCTTTAAACTTCCAACTCGAGCAGAAACAACAAGAGGATCGAAATCATTTTCCATAGAATTTGCCTTAAGTATTGTATCCAAACGCTCCCATGTGTTGTTGGTAATCATGCCAACTTGATACTCTCTCCCTCGAAGCACTCTGGCTAAAGCAACCATTTCTTCATTTAAAGGAGTGTCTAGAAAAACCTTCTCCAAAACAGAAGGATCTATTTCTACTCCTATACGATCACAATATTCACTCCAAATATCATAATGAGTTTTTGTTCCCTTTTGTAATTCCTTTCCAAAGATAAGGTATTGCTCAACTAAGAAATCCTCAGAAAGATCTGGATACATTTTTTGAATATTTTGAGGAGTTATTGTGTATCCATTTGGATTTAATGTAAGCACTCCATCAAAATCGAAAAATACTGTGTCTACCATAGTAAAAACAGTATACATATCATTGACACCACACGACTATATGGCACTATACAATTGTTATGTCATCAAATGTTCCATCACTGTCTCAATTTGATTTCGATCCAATTATAATGGGAAAAAGTGAAGATCCTGTTGTGACTGAATTTGAAGCCAACGACTTGATATCATTTCCTACAAACACAGAATTAGAAGATTGGAATTCTCTTCTTGTAGGACGCAATCTTCCAAAAGATAATTTATTAGGAGCTAGTCTAATAGGTAGTGCAGCCGTACTACTACACGCAAATCGAAATGCTGCCATAATTAAATTGGGTATACCAAGCAATGCAAGTGAAGATGTTCAAGAAGCAATAAGAATAGCAATGCAATTGATTCTTGAAAAGCGCAGGTTCCCAAAAAACACAACTACTATTACCGTGGCGCGTGATATAAACTCTCCCGATGATTTTTTACAATCACAAAATGATGCTGCATTAGCTGCATTAGCAAGTATGAGATTCAAAAATATTGAACACATGGAAACCGTTTGTAGCACCATCATACTTGATCCTAATACAGGCAAAATAGATGGTGATCGGTAATTCCCTTACATCACCAAAATCACCGCAGAAACCACAGTCATTGCTATAAGTAACACTCTCATATATTTATCCCCTTTGCTTATAGCAAAAGAAGATCCTATGTATGCACCTATTGCATTACCAACAAACAAAGCAAATCCAACTGGCCAATTTATAATTCCATGGAAACCATAAGAAATAACTAGAACAAAAGCATTCACAAATAATGTTACTTTTCTGGTACCAGAGCTCTCCAAAAATGTAAGACCAAAAAAGAAAACTAGAATGTAACTTGCAAGTATTGCGCCGCCCGCACCAACAATCGCAGCATATATCCCCAAAGGTAAAAATAGAGAATACCCAATATAATTTTTCAATTTACTTAATTCTCTTTTACGAATTCCAAGGCCTTCTCTTGAAAGCAAAAGAATTATCAAAATTATAATCAAGAAGAACCCTATGAGCTTTTCGAAGAATGTAACTGGAATTCTAATCATCAAAAACGATCCAGATAGTGATCCCATAGAAATTATGGCGGCACCAATTATTCCAATTTTCCAATTAATCTTCTTCGCACCATTAAATTTATAAATACCTACTATATTCAATCCCCAATATCCCAAAAGCCCAGTAGCAACTGCTTCATGCGGAGAAAACCCCAAGAAAATCAAAGTAGGAATTATTATTAGTCCCCCACCTCCAACATTCACAGCATACAAACTTGTTACAAATCCCAATAAAAACACTATCGGAAGCATCCAGTCGATCATTTATCCCAGTCTAACATTATTTATTACGCTATAATCGAATTAAACATGGAAATAATCAAAGAAAAAATCAACAGGGAATATTTGAGGCAGCACATGCTAAATGATGAGCTTGTGAAGTGCGTTGTAGATTGTGATCTAGAAATAATGGCAGCTGGCGGACAAATGCATGCAGACGAAGAGCAATTATTACTTGAAAACGGATCCAAACAAGAAAATCTTTGGGGAATAAATCTTTATCTAGATGATAAATCTGAAAACTGGATTGAGTTTGATTCGATGATAAACATAAGACCTATACAGGGGAACAGAAGCAGGTCTGTTGAAGATCAAAGCATGCAAAATAGAATAAAGGAGATTGTTTTCAAATTAGTAAATTGATGAATAATATAGTTCACACAGATCTGGCAAATGGCAAATGGAATGAACTCAGTCTTCCTGAACAGCTTGGAAATGTAGGAAGTGAAATATCTAGGGCTTTTAGAGCTAAAAGAATTAATAACCCTAAAAGAATGGAATCTGCTGTATATAGAGCACTAGAACTTATGGATCTTACAAAATCTGATCCAAAACATAAAAATAGACTCCGTGAAATTTGTAGAACACGCGAAGTGGTTTGTGATTTTTTTCTGGGCGAAAACGAATACTCTTCTACGGAAGAATTTCTAAATAAATATTTTATGGATTTTGCTCTGGCCGCGAGGAATCAGGTTTAGAATTGTCTTTTTGATTTTCCTCATTTGCATCTGCTACCCCCTCTGCCTTTATAAAAGCTATTGGCTCTTCTGCTTCATTCTTTTCTTCAGCTTTATCCTCTTCCTTCTTATTAAGATCTACAGATTCTTTGGCATCCTTGGGCTCATTGGAATCTTTAGTCTCCTGAGATTCTTGCGTCTCCTCCTTTGGTGCTTCCGAAATTCCTTCAGAAGATGTAACAGCTTTAGATGTATCCCCTTCCAAAACTGCCTGCCTCTCTTCTGGGGCAACTTCTTCTACTCCTTCTTTTAGCCACACAGGAACTTCTGCCTTTTCTTTTTTCGGTACAATCTGTGACTTTGGAGGTATAGGTTTAGATGGTTCTGATTTTGGTGGCGCAGGCTGTGACTTTGGAGGTATAGGTTTAGATGGTTCTGATTTTGGTGGCGCAGGCTGTGGTTTTGGAGGTACAAATTTTGGTGGCTGCACAGGTTCTGGCTTAGGTGGTTCTGGCTTTGGCTTTTCCTCTACTTTCATCTTAACTGGTTCCAGTTTCTTCTCTTCATCTTTATTATCTATAGAATCTGGATCTGGTATTCTTTTTTCTTTTTCCACTTTCATTTTTACAGGTTCTGGCTTCGCATATCCTGCAACCTTTTCATCAACAACCTCAGCAGTCACTACTTCTTCCTTTTTATCTGAAACTCCTGAATCTACTTCGCCAGCAAGCTTCTTCTTATAGCTTCCAACAACCTCAGATAGCGAAATTCCTTCCCTTTGAGATTTAAGGAACATCAGAATAAATACAACTCCTGTAATTAGAAGAAGTAGCACAAATACAAAACATGCGACCTTGAATATAAAAGCAAGAGATCCAATTAGCCCCGATCCTCCAGTATCAACAGTAGGCTCAACTGTCACACGAAGCCTAGTTGCAGAAGATCCGATTACAGACCTTGTAATTACATCTGATAATTGTAGAGATACATCATATTCTCCACTTTCTGCATATTCATGAACTGGATTTAGAAGATAGCTTTTACTTCCATCACCAAAATCCCATACAGGATCTATAGCAGATCTATTTAAATTATTAGGTAGTACCACTTCAAATACTGCGTCTGCACCTTGAGTTGTCACATCTATATGAATATCACCTACTGGCGCTAAATCATCTTTCACTGGCAAATCATCAAACATATCCGAAAGATCTAAATCTGGAATATCATCAACGACTTGATCATTATCATCTACTAAAACATCATCCACTGAATCATCTACAACGAAATCATCTTGAATCTGAGATGTGTCCGTAGCTCCTAGATCTATAGTTACAATTTCATCAGCAACTGCTCCGCCGAAAATTACAGTAATCACAGCTTCACTTTCACTTTTATCTGCACCAATAACTGTTACTTTAATTTTTCTCTCCACTTCCTCTGAGCTAGGCCGAATGCTTATAGGAAAAGTACCTCCTGTCTTGAAAGATGAATGAAATTCATTATCTATATCGTTATCTTTCACTCCATCTCTGTTTGAATCTTCTAGAATATTTAGATCTATGCGGTATTCAGATATATCTCCAACAGATTCACCCAGAAATATACCAATAGAACCTCCTTCTGATGGCAACGAAACAATATTATTGCTTGATGCAGGAGTAGTTTTTACAACTGTTTTTATAGGTACATAGGCATTATCCTGTGCGCTCACATTAGAAACACAAAATATAAACGTCGCAAAGAGACTAAATAATATCTTCCCGTATTTGATGTGCTTTTTATTCATTTAAAAACTATTAATTATTTATGCTTGTACTCGAATCTGTAGCTACATTTGTAATAAGTCCAACAATAACGCGAGAGAAGTAAATCACAAATATTCCAATAAGAGTGTATATAATGATTTTCTTTGCTTTTTGAATTGATTCATCGCTGCCAGCCCCAAACATAAGAACGAATCCAGCAATAATTATCACAACCACTCCAATTAGAGTTACATAATTTAAAGCTGCATTTATTACATCTTCTATCGAAGTTCGAACATCGCCATCTGTAGGTACGTCCAATCTATTTTCTAGATCAGTGAGACCATCTTGAATACTTTCTGCAAAGATAATTCCGGACGATATTCCTAGAGATAACATCGACACTATTACTGCGCTCAATATAGATGAAGCTATTATTTTCATATTTAACTGGAGCTAGTAGCAAGTTCTACAATAAATTCTGTAATTACAAACGAGAATACGATCACAAATATTCCAACTGCACTCCATATCATTATTTTCTTTGCTCTTTGTATCGAAGCGTCAGATCCAAGTCCCAGAATGAAAATAAAACCTGATACAATGAATGCGGTTACAGCAATCAACGCAACAAATCCGAGTGCAAAATTTATTATATTAACAATTGCATCCTCAAGAGAATCTGGACGAATTCCATCTGTAGCGAGCTGCTGAGCCTCATTTAGCCCATCTTCTAGACTGCCACCTTCGAATACAGAAGCGAGAATTGCCCTCATTTGTGTATTATACCACAGAATTTACATCCCCCCAACGACCCATGCCAAGCTCAGAAGAGGTACTTAAATTCCATGCAGAAGCCTCTGGAAAGATTGAAATCAAAAACACCACACCAATTTCAAACAAAGAAGATCTTGCTCTCACATACACACCAGGAGTTGCAATACCTTCCAAGAAAATATTTGAAGATAAAGATAGTGTTTGGACTTACACAGGCAGAAGAAACAGAGTTGCAGTTGTATCTGATGGAAGTGCTGTACTTGGCCTTGGAAAAGTTGGTCCAGAAGCAGCTCTACCTGTTATGGAAGGGAAGGCCGCAATATTCAAAGAGTTTGCAGGAATAGACGCATTCCCTATATGCATAAATTCTTATGACACAGATACAATTATCAAAACCATTGAAAGTATTGCCCCATCATTTGGAGGAATAAATCTAGAAGATATATCAGCGCCAAGATGTTTTGAAATAGAAGAAATTCTAAAAGAAAAATTAGATATTCCAGTTTTCCATGATGATCAACATGGAACAGCTATTGTCGTATTAGCGGCTCTACAGAACGCGTTGAAAGTAACGAAAGATGTTGCAGGAATGAACAATGAACAATTAACAATGAACAATAATGGAGTACGAATTGTAATATCCGGAGCAGGTGCTGCAGGGACTGCTATAGCCAGAATTCTTCTTTCACAAGGATTTAGAAATATTCTCGTGATAGATAGTAAGGGGATCATAAATAGAAATAGATCCGATATGAACTGTGCAAACAAAATGTTCCTTGCTGCAGCTACAAATCCAGATAACGAAGAAGGCCCGCTCGAAAATGCAGTAAAAGAATCAGATGTATTCATAGGAGTAAGTACTGCCGGACTTCTTACAAAAGAAATGATAGGAACTATGAATAAAAATTCCATTGTTTTTGCAATGGCAAATCCAGATCCAGAAATAATGCCAGAAGAAGCTCTCGAAGCTGGAGCAAGAATAGTTGCAACAGGAAGAAGTGATTTTCCAAATCAAGTAAATAATATTCTCGCATTTCCAGGAATATTTCGTGGAGCACTAGATGCTGCATCTCCTCAGATAACAGAAAAAATGAAACTTGCTGCAGCAAAAGCACTTGCAGAATGCATCGAGAATCCTACAGAGGAGAATATAATTCCGGATCCGCTCGATAAGACAGTAGTAGCTAAAGTTGCAAATGCTGTGAAGGAAGCTAGCTCTTAATCTTCCACCACATCATTATCAGAGAAATTCCAAAGAATATAAAGAATCCTGCAACTATATAAGCAAGAAGCTCTGGTGAAGTTAGTATTGCGATTCCAAATAGAACACATAAAACTCCATTCATCAAAATAGATGATCCGAATATAGGGCTACGAAAAGTACTTGGGACGTTATTGTGCTTTTGCCAAAAGAAAAACATATGTGGATATTACCATGGATGATAAATTAATTTTCGGAATAAAATCCACACACGATAGAAGATGGAAAGGATGGAAAAGAGTGAAAGGATTAAAAGGATAAACTCATATTTGATAATAATGACATTTCCTTTCATTCCTTTAAATCGTTTAAATCCTTTCCATCCTTCCTGGACCTATAAGCATTACTTTGTACCCTCCACATCTCTATATCTAACTCTTACAGCGAGCCTGCAAATTGCTCTCCAAACACAGTTTGTATCTGCTTTAGGGTTTCTGCATTTGCACCAACATAAATAACTATCCTTTTAGATAGATAGTAAAAATGCACTGGGCCATCCCAATCATATTTGTCTCCATCAATACTAATCCCATCTTCAGACACTTTCTCCTTATCTTCTAAGGCTTGCTCTTCGGAAGAATATCTAAAGTATCTATAAGGGTCTCCTCCTATATCACCCATTTTACTCTCTCCAGTAAAGCTTACAGGCACTGTCTCTAAGCTAAATCCATCTTCTCCACCAATTTCATAGGAAGAAGACCCACATCCAACTAATAAGAATGCAGAAGCTGCTAGAGGAATAAGAAATAGCCAGGGGAAAGCTTGTCTTCGATACACGGGTGCATATCTTGCACGTTTAAAACGGTGTTGTCGAGGTGATATAGTTCACATTATTTAACCAACAGTTAAAGTTATAATTAACATCACCTTAAATTTCACCCTAATTTATTATGTTTACACTTCCAGAACTTTCTTACGATTACGACGCGCTAGAGCCACATATAGATGCAAAAACTATGGAAATTCATCACAGCAAACATCATCAAGCATACGTAGACAAAACAAATGCAGCACTAGAAGGAACGGATTGGCTAGAAAAACCTATAGAAGAAGTTATTGCAAACTTAGATCAAATTCCAGAAGAAAGAAGAACTGCAAGCAGAAACAATGGAGGAGGACATGCAAATCATTCTTTGTTTTGGAGAGTTTTAGGACCAAATGGCGGAGGAGATCCAAGTGGAGATTTACTGGAAGCTATAAATGAAAATTTTGGTGACTTCGAATCTTTCAAAGAAAAATTTACAGAAGCGGCTCTTACTCAGTTTGGATCCGGATGGGCATGGCTAACATTGGATAATGGAAAATTGGCAGTAGAAAAAACTAGTAACCAAGACTCCCCTCTTACAGAAGGACGCAAGCCAATTCTTTGTATAGATGTTTGGGAACACGCATATTATCTAAAATTCCAAAACAGAAGACCGCAGTTCATAGATACATTTTGGAATGTAGTTAACTGGGATGCAGTTGAAAAAATATTTAAAGAATAAATTCCTATTCTGAAAATACACTTCTAAACATACAGGTAGCTATAGCTAGGCCAATTATAGAAACCATCATCCACCACCAAAAAGAAGTAAGTGCAGCGCTTAGCCTTGCCATCTGATTAATCTTTTCTGCATCTACCCCACCTTCTATAAGCCTGCCTGCAAGAGGCGTAGATATAACTAGGCCAATACAAACTAGAAAAGATATGGAAAAGCCAACTGCAATTGCAAGCGGTAGAGACAATTTCCCTTCCTTATTTCGCAATTTAAATATCATATAGTGATTTTAGCATTAAGAATGCTCGACACACCAGGCAGCAAGCGTGCAGGCTATTTTTACTAAGAAATCATTCTTGGGTACCAATATATGATCAATCCCATGTTGATTTCGTCGCATATACCATCTTAAGCGAGCGAGCGGCGATTTTTATCCTATCTAATCCTTGACCAGCCGAAAATATTCAATAGAATCCTCAAAGTACCGTCAGA
Source organism: Candidatus Peribacteria bacterium (assembly GCA_018652265.1). Lineage (GTDB taxonomy): Bacteria > Patescibacteriota > Gracilibacteria > Peribacterales > Peribacteraceae > JABICL01. The sequence goes on along the minus strand of JABICL010000009.1, from coordinate 13,888 downwards.
TTTTGATTGTGTTGCGAGCAGACGGGGAATTTTTCCACTAATCCCCCCTTTCTCGTATGCCTAAAAAGAAGAAAGCACTAAAAAAGAAACCAGTTAAAAAGACGGTTAAGAAAAAAATAACCCCAAAGAAAGTAACCAAGAAAAAAGCTGCCCCTAAGAAGGTAGAGAAGAAGCCTGCAAAAAAAGCAGTGGAGAAGAAGCCTGCAAAAAAAATTGTGGCCAAGAAGCCTAAGGCAGTTGCAAAAGCTGGACCTGTAAAGAAGTCAGCAAAAGCACAAATTGGTAAAGCCAAAAATATTCCTCGTAATAAAGATGCAATCAAATACTCCTATAAAGAGAAATCAGCAATCCTGCCAAGAGTAGAAGTAAGCCCTCCAAGTATAAAAACTCCGGTTCCACCTTGTTTCAAAGATCTTTCCGAAGAGCTTCAGCCAAAGAAGGTAGTGAATGGAAGGGTATTTCTAACAAACGATCCTGAAGAATCTGAGCTTCCATCTCTTATATCCACTCAGATAGATAGTTATAAGTGGTTCCTAGGAGAAGGTCTTGTAGAGCTTTTCCAGGAAATCACTCCTATTACAGATTTTTCTGGCAGAAAGATGGAAATTAGATTTTTGGGACATCAGTTTGATACACCAAAATACGATCCAGATACATGCAGACTAAATAACCTCACATTCGAATCTACACTCAAAGCAAGTACTCAACTTATAAACAAAGAAACAGGAGAAATTAAGGAGCAAGATGTTTTCCTTGGATCGATTCCTCTTATGACAAATCAAGGAACATTCATAGTTAATGGAATAGAGCGTGTTGTAGTTAATCAGCTTGTTAGATCCCCTGGTGTTTTCTTTAGGCAAATGCCATACAACGCCAAATATCATGGCGCAAAAATGATTCCAAAACGTGGAGCATGGTTAGAGATAGAAACTGATAGAAAAGGAATCATTACTTGTAAAATCGATAGAAAAAGAAAGATCCCTGTAACACAGATTCTTAGAATATTCGGTTACGAGACAGATAGTGAAATTTTGGATTTGTTCTCTGATGTCACAAAAGCAGAGAAGGACTTTATATTGCTCACTCTAGAGAAAGATCCAGCAAAGACTCCAGAAGAAGCCTATCAGAGCATTTATAGAAAGATTCGACCTGGAGATTTGGCAACTTATGAAAATGCAAAACAATTAGTAGATGGCATGTTCTTCGATTTCAAGAAGTACGATATGGGCCAAATTGCAAGATACAAAATGAATAGAAGATTTAGACTAGATACCCCAAACGATGAAAGACACAGAGTATTCCAAATAAAAGATTGGACATGTGTAATAAGAGAACTTATCAAATTAAATAATGGAGAAGGAAGTGCAGATGATATCGATCACTTGAGTAATAGACGCGTACGTTCTGTTGGAGAATTAGTACAAAACAAATTCCGTGTAGGACTTATAAGAACAGAAAGAATTGCAAAGGACAGAATGACTGTTATGGATCTAGAAACCATAACACCTATGCAACTTGTAAACTGCAGGCCTATAACAGCTGCAATGAGAGAGTTCTTCGCAAGTTCTCAGCTTTCACAGTTCATGGATCAAACAAATCCACTGTCCGAACTAGCTCACAAGAGAAGATTATCTGCCATGGGACCTGGAGGACTTTCACGAGAAAGAGCGAGTTTCGATGTTCGTGATGTTCACACAAGTCACTATGGAAGAATTTGTCCAATTGCTACACCAGAAGGACCAAATATTGGACTTGTGATTCACTTAGCATCTTATTCAAGAGTAAATGAATACGGGTTCTTAGAAACTCCTTATAGAGAAGTGAGAAATTCTGTAAAAATGGATGCAGATGCACTTGTAGGAAAAATGATGGGAGAAACCGTAAAAGATGGAAGAAAGATAATTGCAAAAGAAGGAGAAGAAATAGAACTAAAAGGAACAGCTACCAAAGTAGTTTCGATTCTAAAAAAACAAGGTTACAAAGACATTCCTGTACGTGCATTTGTTACAGGAAAAGTAGAATACATAGATGCAGAACAAGAGCGTCGTTTAACAATTGCACAAGCAAGTTCAAAACTAAACGAACGTAAAGAATTTTTGAATAACAGGGTTTCTGCAAGGCGTTCAGGAGAAGCGGTTATTGCTCATACATCTGAAGTTTCTCATATGGATATAGCTCCAAAACAAATTCTATCCATATCAACTTCTCTTATTCCGTTCCTAGAACATGACGATAACACCCGTGCATCTATGGGAACGAATATGTTACGACAGGCAGTGCCTCTCATGAAACCACAATCACCAGTAGTTGGTACTGGTGTAGAAGGAATTGCAGCCAAGGCTGCAGGACATGCAATAGTTGCAGAAGAAGCAGGAAAAGTTACTTACGTAGATGCAGAAAACATAACAGTCGTATATGACTCTGGTAAGAAGAATAAATACTTACTAAGAATCTTTGAACGTAGTAACCAAGCAACATGTTTCCACATGTCTCCTCGTGTCGAATCTGGAAAGAGAATAAGAAAAGGACAAGTGATTGCAGACGGAGCAAGTATAGAAAATGGTGAACTTGCACTTGGTAGGAATTTAAAAGTCGCCTACATGGCATGGAAAGGATATAACTTCGAAGATGCTGTAATAATCTCTGATCGCGTTGTAAGAGAAGGATTGTATGACTCTATTCATATTGAGTCTTACACAACAGATATGCGAGACACTAAGCTTGGACCAGAGACTATTACTAGAGATATTCCAAATGTAGGAGAAGCAAAACTAAAAGACTTGGATGCAGAAGGTATTGTAAGACTCGGTGCTACAGTTCACGAAGGAGACATTCTGGCTGGTAAAATTACTCCAAAAGGAGAAACAGAACTCACACCAGAAGAAAGACTGTTACAAGCTATCTTCGGAGATAAAGCAAAAGATGTAAAAGATAGCTCACTACGCTTACCTGGTGGAGAAGGAGGAAAAGTAGTTGGTATACAGATTTTCGATAGATCAGAAGGTGTGGAACTTCCTACTGGTGTTATAAGACAGGTAAAAGTTTATGTAGCACAAACAAGAAAAATTCAAGTTGGAGATAAGGTTGCAGGAAGACACGGAAACAAAGGAGTTATCTCCTGCATAGTTCCAGAAGAAGACATGCCATTCATGGAAGATGGAACACCAATAGACATGATTCTAAATCCTCTTGGTGTTACTTCCCGTATGAACATCGGACAGATTTTGGAATGTCACCTTGGATGGGCTGGTGCAGAACTTGGAGTTAAATTCGCTTCACCATCACTAGATGGAATATCTACCCAAACAGTAAAAGATTTCTTGGAAGCTGCAGGACTACCTGTAGATGGAAAAGCTCAACTATTCGACGGTAGAACCGGTGAACCACTAGAGCACAGAACAACAGTTGGTATTGTATACATGCTTAAACTGCTTCACTTAGTAGAAGACAAGATCCATGCAAGATCAGTCGGACCTTACTCGCTGGTTACTCAACAGCCACTTGGAGGAAAAGCTCAGCATGGTGGACAAAGATTCGGAGAAATGGAGGTGTGGGCACTAGAAGCTTATGGAGCTGCTCATACTCTTCAGGAAATGCTTACAATTAAATCTGATGATGTTATTGGAAGAAGTAGAGCATATGAAAGAATTGTTAAAGATGATGAAATAAAGAAACCATCTACACCTGAGTCATTTAATGTTCTATTACAAGAGCTTCGTGCACTTGGCCTTAAGCCTGAACTTCTTAAATTCAAGGAAGAAGTATCTCCAGAAGAAAAAGTAACTATAGAAGACGGAGAAGTAGAAGTTGTAGAACTAGAGGTAGAGCCAGAAGAGCTTCCTAAAGTTGCATCCGAAGATACCGTAAGTGAGATAACAGAAGAAGAAGGCGAAAGAACACCAGAAGCAGAAAAAGATGCAACTGGAGAATCTATGGAAGAAGAACTAAAGGAACATGTTGTTTCCGATGATGCGCAAGAAGCCGCATAGTTTACTAGTCGATAACCCCTAAAAATATGAAATCTGTTAACAAAGTAATGCTACTAGGCAATGTAACCCGAGACCCCCAGATAAAAAGTAAACCTGGAGGTCAACCTGTAGTTACCTTTGGTCTCGCAACCAATAGAACATGGAAAGACTTAGACGGCAAAAAACAAAGCTTAGCTGAATTCCATAACTTGGTTGCATGGGGAAAATTAGCAGAATTTATTTCTGAGAATGTAACCAAAGGAAAACCTCTATTTATAGAGGGCTATCTAAAAACAAGGAACTGGGATAGCCCAGAAGGAACAAAAATTTTCAGAACAGAAGTAGTAGTAGAAAACATTGTTCTAGTAGGTCCAAAGCTTGATACAAATACTAATTCTTCAGAAATAGAAACAACAGAAGATCCGCTAAAAATAGAAACTGATCCTCTAGCAATAGAACCAATTGAAGCCCTAATTTAATTCGAATTAAAAAATTCTTACCCTAACTTTTATGTCCAATCCAACAGCTCCTAAGAAAACAGATTCATTCGACGCAGTGATGCTATCCATCGCTAGCCCTGAAGATGTAATCTCATGGTCACATGGCGAAGTAACCAAGCCTGAAACTGTGAACTACAGAACTCAGAGAGCAGAACCAGATGGTCTTTTTTGCGAAAGAATCTTTGGTCCTACAAAAAACTTTCAATGTTTTTGTGGAAAATACAAAGGAATTAGATACAGCGGAGTAGTATGTGAAAAATGTTCTGTAGAGGTAACTAGATCAATAGTAAGAAGGGAACGAATGGCACATATTAATCTAGCTGTTCCAGTAGCACATATATGGTTTTTGAGAAGTTCACCATCAAGAATCGGATTACTTCTTGATTTGCCTATAAAAACATTAGAACAAATTGTTTATTTTGCTGCTTATATAGTTATAACAGCAGATGAAGAACAAAAAGGAAAAATGAGAGAGGATCTGGACTCAGATTTTGAGCAGAGAAGAAAACAAATAAAAAAAGATCATGATGACACAATGAAACAACTAAAAGAGGATGGTGCATCAAAAGAGCAAATGGAAGCACTAGATGCTGAAACTGCAGAAAAGCTAGATAAGCTAAAAGAGAATCATAAAAATGCAACTGATGATCTAGATTTGATATCTGTTGGATCAGTTCTCTCTGAACTCAAATTCCGTGAAGTGAATATGAAATTTGGTCACATTTTCAGAGCAGGAACAGGAGCTGAATCTCTTCGTGAAATTATAATGAACTTAGATTTAGAAGAATTATCTAAGCAGCTTGAAGAAGATAGAACACAAGCAAGTGGTCAGAAGCTGAAGAAAATTATGAAACGAATGAAACTAGTATCTGCACTTAAAGTATCGAACATAAAACCTGAATGGATGATAATGTCACGCCTTCCAGTTATCCCACCAGATCTAAGGCCAATGGTGCAATTAGATGGAGGTCGTTTTGCTGCATCAGATCTAAATGATCTATACAGAAGAGTAATCAACCGTAATAACCGTCTAAAAAAACTAATGAGCATAGGTGCTCCTGAAGTTATCTGTAGAAACGAAAAGAGAATGTTACAGGAATCTGTAGATACATTGCTTAATAATTCTGCACGTGCAGGAAAGACATTGTTTACAGCAGGTGACAGAAGAAAACTCAGATCACTTTCGGATATGCTTAAAGGTAAGCAGGGAAGATTTAGACAAAACCTTCTTGGTAAACGTGTGGACTACTCAGGTAGATCTGTAATTGTAGTTGGACCAGAACTAAATATCGACGAGTGTGGACTACCTAAAGAAATGGCAATGAAACTATTTAAGCCTTTCGTTATAGGTAAGCTTATACAGCAAGAGCTCGCACATAATGTTAAAGCTGCTGAAAGACTAATAATAGATGGCAGAAAAGAAGTATGGGATATTCTTCAGAATGTAATAAGAGGTAAACATGTACTTCTAAATAGAGCTCCAACTCTTCACAGACTTGGAATCCAGGCTTTTAGACCAGTGCTAGTAGAAGGTTTGGCCATTCGTTTGCATCCTCTAGTATGTGCCGCTTTCAATGCTGACTTTGATGGAGATCAAATGGCTGTTCATGTTCCTCTAAGTACTAGCGCTCAATCTGAAGCAGCTAGACTTATGTCACCTAGAAGTAATCTTCTAAAACCATCTGCAGGAGATCCTATTATCACTCCAACGCAGGATATGGTTCTGGGATGCTACTTCCTAACAACCAAAAACGATAAGCTAAATAAAGGAGGAATTGAACCTCCTGCATTTTCTTCGATTTCAGAAGCTCTCTTGGCAATGGAAGAAAGCATTATTCATCTACATCAGCCTATACGTGTAAGACTAGACGAAGACAATCTCGAGCTTACAGAGACAACAGCAGGAAGACTTATCTTTAATGAAAAATCTCCAGATGAACTTGGATTTATTAACGAAGCAACTACAAAAGGAATCCTCTCTGATCTGATTGCACGAAGTTTGGAACTTGCAGGAGCAACTAGAACTGTAGAATTTGCAGATGCTATAAAGAAATTAGGATTTGAATATGCAACAATTTCTGGAATTTCTATAGGAGCAGAAGATATTGTAATACCTGAATCGAAGACAAAAATTCTAGAAGAAGCAAATGAGCAAGTAGAAAAAATTAACTCTCAGTACTGGAAAGGATGGATAACAGCAGATGAAAGATACAGACATGCAATTCGCACTTGGGCACAAGTAAAGAACAATATTACAAGTGATATGATCAAATATTATGAAAACGAAGACGAAAATGATATTGCATATATGATCCAATCTGGAGCTCGTGGTAACTGGGGACAGCTTGCTCAGCTAGCTGCCATGAAAGGACTTGTAGCAAATCCATCCGGTAAGACTATAGAACTTCCTGTTCAATCTAATCTAAAAGAAGGATTCTCAGTTCTTGAATACTTTATTGCCACTCATGGTGGCAGAAAGGGTAAATCAGATACTGCCCTTAAAACTGCAGAAGCAGGATATCTAACAAGACGTCTTGTTGATGCTGTACAAGATATTCTGATAACAGAAGAAGACTGTAAATCTAATCATGAAAATATGATTACAAGAGCAGAAAGTGAACAGATCGGAGAAAAATTTGAAAAGAGACTTTTTGGAAGAACTCTAGCAAGAGATCTAGTCTCCCCTACTACAGGAGAAGTACTTGCAGTCAGAAACGATGAAATCGATGCAGATCTGATAGAAAAAATTAATGAAAACAAGATTGATGAAATTTCTCTAAGGTCTGTTATCACTTGTGTAGCAGAACGAGGACTATGTTCTAAGTGTTATGGAAGAGATCTAGGTAACAATAAGCCTGTAAAAATAGGAACCCCTATTGGAATTATTGCAGCACAAAGTATTGGAGAGCCTGGTACTCAGCTTACTATGCGTACTTTCCATATGGGAGGTGTGGCCGAAGGATCAGATATTACTCAAGGTCTTACACGTGTAGAAGAACTTTTCGAAGCAAGAGCTCCAAAAACACCTGCAACTCTTTCAGATATTTCTGGAGTAGTTAAGTCTTCTCAGAAACAAGGAAAGGTAACTATGAAAATTATTGGTGCAGAAGATGGTGAAACAGTAGAAAACCTTCCTCCAGCATTTAAGCCTTTTGTAAAAACTGGCGAAAAAGTAAAAGAGAGACAGGTAATAGCTAAATCTACACAAGACAAATCTTCTGTAAGATCCCCTATTTCTGGAATTATAAAAGAAGCATCTGAACAAAGAGTAGTAATTCAACACACAGAAGCTCAAGAAAGAATATATGAATTTAGTTCAAATGAGACAATCCTTGTTAAAAATAATCAGAAAGTAGAAGCAGGAGAACCTCTTAATGCTGGACATTTCAACCTTCAAGAACTTATGGAAAAGAAAGGAGTTCTCGCAGTTCAAAAATACATAGTTTCTGAGGTACAGCATATTTATGCTTCCCAAGGACAAACTATCAACGATAAACATCTAGAAATAATTGCACGAAAGATATTTAGCAAACATAGAGTTCTAGATTCTGGTGATACCAGTCTTCTTGTAGGAGACACTGTTGATCACTCAGTTTTGAGAAAAGAAAATGAAGAGGCAGTCAGCGCCGGAAAGAAGCCAGCAGTAGTAGAACAACTTCTACTTGGTCTTTCACGTGTATCTCTTGCAACTGATTCATGGCTTGCAGCAGCTTCCTTCCAAGAAACAATTCGTGTTCTAGTAGAAGCATCTACCACCAATAAGATTGATCCTCTAGCAGGTCTAAAAGAAAATGTGATTATAGGAAGACTTATCCCTGCAGGAGAAATCTACAGAGAGACTTTTGTAGAAGGAGAAGAGGCAGAAGAAGAAAAAGAAGCAGGAGAAATTGTATTAGAAGTAGAAGAAGATGCAGAAGAAAATACAGAAGCAGAATCTGTAGATACAAAAGAGGCCGAAGAGGAAACAAAGGCAACTGAAGGCAATTCTGATGAAACTGAAGATTCTGAGCCAAGTAAAGAAGCTGGCGAGGATGAAAATTCTCCAGAAGATCCCGAGAAAGATGTTGTACAGGACGAATCTATCGAGTAAATTACCCCGGTACCCAATATGCCAACAATTAATCAACTTATCAGGCACAAGAGAAGAGCTCCTTCTAAGAAGTCAAAAGCCCCTGCATTGCAGATGACATGGAACTCTCTAAAATCTAGGCCAGTAGGCCTAAAGCGTGGGGCACCTGCAAAACGTGGAGTATGTCTAAAAGTAACAACTCTTACACCTAAAAAGCCTAACTCTGCTCTACGTAAAATGGCTCGTGTAAGACTTACAAATGGAGAAGAAATAAATGCTTACATTATGGGAGAAGGTCACAACTTGCAGGAACACTCGGTAGTACTAGTGCGTGGGGGACGTGTAAAAGATCTTCCTGGTGTCAGGTACCACATAGTACGTGGAGTCTTAGATACAGAAGGAGTACAAAATAGAAGACAAGGAAGAAGTAGATACGGAGCCAAAAGACCTAAGAAATAATAATTATGCCAAAGCCAATTGCCAAATACGTGCCAAAAAATTCTAATACTCTAATAGAGAAGTTTATAAACTGCTTAATGATTGGAGGAAAGAAGTCCACTGCAAGAAAGGTATTTACAAATGCAATGGAAACTATGAAGAAAAGAACAAAAGACGATCCTTTTGATGTTTTCGAAAGAGCAATCATAAACGTAACTCCTATTATTGAAGTCCGTCCTCGCCGTGTTGGAGGTGCTGTATATCAAGTACCAGTAGAAGTTCCACCTCACCGTCAGCAGTCCTTAGCTATTAGATGGCTAATTTCCAGCGCTCGCGACAAAAAAGGCTCACCTATGGCTGAAAGACTTGCTCTTGAACTTCTAGATGCATCAGCAAACCAAGGTGGTGCAGTAAAGAAGAAAGAAAACATTCAGAAGATGGCACAAGCAAACAAAGCGTTTGCACATCTTGCTAAGTAAACAATTAGGTATACAAGAAGAGATAGTCATAATGCACAACAGGCTTCTCTCCTTTTTTGCCCATAGTGCTTCTTACTTCTTCGTCTGTGCATTCTGCCATTCCTGTTCCTATACCTGTTCCATTCTCGGTACAGATTTTTACTATGTCACCTTTACTAAAATCTCCGAGCACTCCTACAACTCCTACAGGCAACAAGCTAGTAGCTTTGGCTTTGTCATGCATAACTTCAACTGCGCATTTATTCAAAAAGATACTCCCCTTCTCCTGACCTTCACACATTCCTACCCATCTCTTTCCAACAGAAGCTCTCTTCTCTGGAATAAACATAGTTCCTATGTCTTCACCTGAAACTATAGAAGAAATTACGCCATCCGTTCTTCCATTTGATATATGAACCGGAATGCCCATGGATGAAATCTTTTGTGCAATTTCACATTTAGAACACATTCCACCTTTTCCATTCTTCGAGACCTCGCTTAGTATGCACTCTTGCATATTGAATGTTCCTGGTTCTACCTTGGTAAGCATCTGCGCACCTTCATCATCCGGATTTTTATCATAAACACCATCTACATTTGTAAGCATCAGAAGCGCATCTGAATTAAGCATCGATGCGATAAGTCCTGCAAGTTCGTCGTTATCCGAAAACATAAGATTCTTTGCAGAGATAACATCATTCTCATTTACGACTGGAACAATCTTTTCTTTTAGAGCCTCTTCGAAACACGCCCTCATATTTCTGTACTGCTCTCTTGTATAGAAGTTATCTTTGAGAGCTAGAACTTGAGCACATAGAAATCCATGCTTTCCGAAGAAATCAGAATACGTCTGCATAAGATATGCCTGACCTACTCCCGCAAGAAGCTGCCTTTGCGAAGAGGTATCTTCTTTTGCATTTTTGAGCATCGCTCTCCCACATCCCATAGCTCCAGAACTTACCAAGATAACATCTGTCCCCTGCTTCTTTACCTCACTTATCTGAGCAACCAAATTCTGAATCGAATTTAAGTCTAAATTCCCCTTCTCATCTGTTATTACACTTGTTCCTACTTTTATTACGATGCTTTTGTAGCGGTTTTTCACACTAGAATTCTAGCATAGTGCAGTTTATTAATTAGAACTTATTCATATTTTCGTTATTCCACATGCTAGAATATATCCCATATGCCAAACAGAATCGCAATAATCGGTGCAGGGAATATGGGAGGAGCTATGTTTCGTGGTCTTATAGAATCATTCGAGAAAGACCAGATATCTATATGTGATAAAAATCAGGAAAAGTTAGATGCATTAAATATTGGAAATGTTGATATCGAACAAACACTCTCTAATGCAAACACAGTAATCTTCGCCGTAAAACCACAATCTTTCGAAGAATGTATTTCTGGAATAGAAACTAATTTATCAGATAAATTGGTTATTTCGATTATGGCAGGAATCTCTCTAGAGGGACTTCAGAATAGAACAAAATCGAAAAGAGTTATTAGATCCATGCCAAATATCTGCTCTCAGGTAGGAGAAGGGATAACTGCATGGATAGCATCACAAGATGTGAGTGATGATGATAAAGAAATCACAAAGAAAATCTTCGAAGCAGTTGGCAGGCAGGTAGAGATAGATAACGAAGAAATGATAGATACTATTTCCGCAACTACCGGAGCAGGACCTGCTTACTTTTTCTTGCTTTGCGAACTTCTCGCAAAGAATCTAGAAAAGCTTGGATTTTCGGAAGATGATGCGAAGACGCTTTCTGAGCAGACCTTCGTAGGTAGTGCAGCATTGCTTGCTTCTAAGAAAAGCCTCTCAACTCGTTGTGCTTTTCTCGAGCATCAGCCTATGGCTGATGTCGAGAGGCAGCACAACTCACTCGAGGAAAGCTCATTATCCGCAAAAGAATTGCGAGAATCTGTAACTTCGAAAGGAGGAATCACACAAGCGGCCCTTGAAACATTCAAGGAAGCAGGATTGAATCAGATAATAGAAAAGGCAATTACAGCAGCAATTAAACGTTCAAAAGAGCTTAACTAATGATGCAAAAGTATATTTTGCATCAAATGAATAATGAATAATTAACAATGAACAATTATGGAAGACTGTTTTTAGTGGCGCGGAGCTCCCGCTCCGCGAGACCTCCGAGCTGCAGGAGCAACTCGGCACTATATGTGATAATCTTTAACTATCACAATCATGACTAATATCAATGAATCACTAGCAAAAACCAAACAGGTAAGCCGCAAGCTTGCAAACTTAGATACAGAGAAAATAGACGAAGTGCTAAATGTACTTGCTGCAGCTATCCCAGAGAATTCTGATTCAATTCTAGAGGCAAATAAATTAGATCTCTCACGAATGGATGATACTGATCCTAAATATGACAGACTCAAGCTTACAGAAGAGAGATTAAATGCAATTGCAGACGATATTAAAAATGTTGCATCTCTCCCCTCTCCTCTCGGAGTAATCCTCGAAGAGCGCATGCTTCCAAACGAACTTAAGCTTTCGAAAGTCCGAGTTCCACTTGGGGTAATAGGGCTCATATACGAAGCTAGACCAAACGTAACATTCGATGCTTTCTCTCTATGTTTCAAATCTGGGAATGCATGTGTGCTAAAAGGTGGATCAGATGCAAAGAATTCAAATCAGGCGATACTAAAAGTTATTCATAAAATTTTAAAAGAACATGATATTGATCCCAGCGTCGTTCATCTGCTTCCTGCAGACAGAGAAGCGGTTTCTGATCTTCTAAATGCAAATGATTTAGTAGATGTAATAATTCCGCGTGGAGGCCGCAAGCTAATAGATTTCGTAAGAGAAAATGCCCGTGTACCTGTTATAGAAACAGGAGCTGGAATAGTTCATACATATATCGACAAAAGTGCAGATACTACTAAAGCTAAAAACATAGTTCTAAATGCAAAGACTCAAAGACCAAGTGTATGTAATGCGCTAGATACTCTAGTAATTCACAAAGATAAACTAAGTGATCTTCCAGAAATAGTTACGCCACTTACAGATAAGAACGTAGGAATATTCGCAGACGAGCAATCTTTCAAAATTCTTGATGGCAAGTACAATAATTTACAACTTGCAACAGAAGAACACTTCGGCACAGAGTTTCTATCACTGAACATGTCTATAAAAACTGTTAGCAACTTAGATGAAGCGATAGATCATATAGATAAATTCAGCTCCGGCCACAGCGAAGCAGTGATTGCCGAAGATGAAGAAGTAGTGGAAGAATTCCTTAAGCGAATCGATGCAGCATCAGTGCTTGCAAATACTTCTACTCGCTTCACAGACGGCTCACAATTTGGCCTGGGCGCTGAAATCGGAATCTCTACGCAGAAATTACATGCCAGAGGACCAATGGGGATTTCGGAGCTTACGAGCTACAAATGGATAGTTATTGGAGAAGGACAAACCAGAAAATAGGCGTCTAAATCCCTTGTTTGGGGCTAAATTCCCACGTAAACTGCACCGGACACTATTTTTAACTTACAAAAAACTCTATGGACCTAAAAAATCTACGTAACATCGGAATTATTGCTCATATTGATGCTGGTAAAACAACTACCACAGAGCGTGTTCTCTTCTACACGGGGAAAAACTACAAGATAGGAGAAGTGCACGAAGGAGAAGCAACTATGGACTGGATGGAACAGGAGCAAGAGCGTGGTATTACAATTACATCAGCAGCTACACAATGTTCATGGAATGGCACAATCGTAAACATAATTGATACTCCAGGGCACGTAGATTTCACAGCAGAAGTAGAAAGATCACTTCGTGTTCTAGATGGTGGAGTAGCAGTATTCGATGGATCACAAGGAGTAGAGCCTCAGTCTGAAACTGTATGGAGACAAGCAGATAAATACAACGTTCCTCGTCTGGCTTTCATAAACAAAATGGATAAGACAGGAGGAGATTTTTATATGTCACTAGAAAGTATTAACACACGCCTAAGTGATCTAGCAGTTGCAATACAGCTTCCTATAGGAGAAGAGGGTGACTTTAACGGCGTTATTGATCTTATAGAAAAGAAAGCATACACATTCGAAGGAGCACACGGAGAGAAACAAATCGATATAGATATTCCAGAAGAACTGAAAGATAAAGTAGAAGAATTCAGAAATACTCTAGTAGAACGAGTGGCAGAAAATAGCTCAGACGAACTAATGGAAAAATTCCTAGAAGGAAAAGAGATTACAGTAGAAGAAATCAAAAAAGGACTTAGGCAAGCAACTGTTACAAACAAGCTTTACCCTGTTTTGTGTGGATCTTCCCTTAAGAACGTTGGAGTACAGCTAATGCTAGATGCAGTCGTAGAATACCTTCCATCCCCTCTCGACCTTCCACCTGTATCAGGAAAGAATCCGGACACAGAAAAAGAAGAACATAGAAAAGCAGAAAATTCAGAACCTATGAGTGCTCTT
>JABICL010000034.1 GCA_018652265.1 Candidatus Peribacteria bacterium | reverse complement strand
TCCGTTTTGTTCTACTTCTGCTCTAGTTTCGCTTCTTCCTGAGATGTCACTTGAAACTATAGATACTCCTACAAGTGTTCCCGCCATCAAAGCTACTATTCCAGTGAAAAGTAGTAGTTCTACTAGTGAGAAACCTTTACGCATGAATTAGATTTTATATTGTTTTAATTAGAAAGTCATTTTTCCCTATTTACTCATTTATTCTATTTAATATAAACGTTAGAATCTCAATATGTCTCCGAAACCCCCAATAATATGCGTAGTTGGCCTAGGATATGTAGGCCTTCCTCTTGCTCACGCCTTTGGCAAAACAGAGTGGAAAACTTATGGTTATGATTTATCAAAAGAAAGGATAGAAGAATTAAACAAAGGAAAAGATCGAACAGGAGAATTAACAAATGAAGATCTAAAAAATACAAAAGTAGAATATTCAAGCGATCCATCTATCATTGCAAATGCAAATGTAATAATTGTTGCAGTGCCTACTCCAATAGGAAGTGATAAAAGACCTGATTTAAAAGCTCTCAAATCCGCATCAGAAATTGTAGGTGAGAATATGAATGAAAAAAGTATTATTGTTTTTGAATCAACAGTATATCCAGGAATAACAGAAGACATATGTGGGACAATTATTTCAAAGAAATCCGGAGGCAAGAATTTTAGCCTTGGATACTCTCCAGAAAGAGTAAATCCAGGAGACAAAGAGCACACAGTAGAAAAAATTGTAAAAGTTGTAGCAGGACAAGATGAAGATACTGCCAACTTTCTTGTAGGGCTCTATGGAAAGATAGTTAAAGCTGGAATACATAGAGCACCAAATATAAAAGTAGCAGAGATGGCAAAAGCAATAGAGAACGCACAAAGAGATTTAAATATTGCTTATATTAATGAGATAGCAATTTTATGTGACAAGATAGGAATAGAATCAAAAGATGTTCTAGATGCCGCAGGAACTAAATGGAACTTTTTAAGATTTTCTCCTGGGCTAGTAGGAGGTCATTGCATAGGAGTAGATCCTTATTATCTAGTAGAAAAAGCTAAATCTATGGGCATGACACCAAAAGTAATAACAGCAGGAAGAGATTTAAATGACAGTATCGCTGATTACATAGCTGAAAATATGATACTTGCAGAACTTCGTAAAAATGACATTCAATCCAAAGAAGCAAATATATTGATACTTGGCCTTACGTTCAAAGAGGATGTTCCAGATACAAGAAATTCAAAATCAATTGATGTAATCAATAAGCTAGAATCTGCTGGATGCAATGTATTTCCACACGATGCTCAAACTGACAACAATGGAAATCTAGAAAAAGAATCATTCTATGATGCAATTGTTCTTCTTGTGCCACACAAAGAATACCTAGAAAAATCTCCTTATGATTTCAGCAAAATCGCAAACAGGCCTTGTATATTCTTTGATTTAAAATCTGTATATGAAAAGAAGGATATAGAAGATGCTGGAATGATATATCTTGCTCTCTAGTACTAAAATGAAACGTATTGCACTATTTGCAGCTATAACAGCAATATTTGGGCTCAGTTATACACAACATTCACTGTATACCGCTCATTATTATTTATTTTTTGGACTTTCAAAATCTGAATTTGGATTTTTGTCTGGTGACTGGCTAGCATTAGGCGTAGACCCATTTCCTATATTTAGTTTTATAGTAAAAATTACCTACAAATACTTATCTGAATATTTGTTTTATATATATCCACTACTTCTCGCAGGAGTTTATGCACTGAGTTTTATAGGAATAGCATTTGAAATCTTTCCAAAGATTCGAGAATCCAAAAATCTAAGATTTATTTTCTTTGCAATATTTATACTTATTCATTCCAAACTCTTTTATAACTTAACCTTCAAAATGGGATGGGTATTTACACAAGGAGTCGCAAATTACTACTTACTTGGGCCAGCATTTCAACCAAGTATGTTTGGAGTGTTTTTACTTCTATCTATATTTTTGTTTTTAAAAGGAAAATTAAAGACTGCAACACTTATCGCAGCAATTACTACCGTAATACATCCAACTTATTTACTAAGCGCTGGATGTCTTACATTTGCATACATAATAGAAAATTATATTCGAACTAAAAACTTCAAAGAGCCAATAATTCTTGGATTCATAGGACTCGGAGTTGCAATACCCGTAGTTATAGTCACAAAATTTGTTTTACTCAAATCAACATCACCAGAGATAATGGCTCAAGCAGAAGATATATTGGTAAATTTTCGAATCCCCCATCACACAGTTCCGAGTAGATGGATCATGAATACTTTGTACAGAATTCCTTATGTACTAGGTGCTATATTTTTAATCAGAAAAACAAAATTATTCATTCCAATGATTGTTTTATTTGTAGTAACAATTCTTTTATCTGCTTTGCAGATGGCTACAGATAACACTTCACTTGCTCTTATATCGCCATGGAGAATGTCGGTATTACTGGTTCCGATTTCTACAGTTATGCTTGTCGCTTTTATTGTGAATAAGATGGAAGCGTTCTGCATTCCGCGTTCCGCGTTCAGCATTATCGTTATAGTAGCTTGTTCGATATATGGAACTTATTTCATGATCACACAAAAGCCTTATTCGGATGAATTCGCGGAGCTTAGATCCTTCATAATAGAAACAACACAAGAATCTGATACTTATCTAATCCCGCCACGTAGTAAAAATTTTCAACACTTTAGACTATCTACAGGAGCGCCTGCATATGTGCATTTCAAGCTTCATCCATTCAAAGACACAGACATAATTAAGTGGCGTGAAATGATCAACAAAGCCGAAGCTTTTTATGAATCAGACAATGTCTGCAACATGATTTCTGAATTTCCAGTTACTAGGATAATTACAAACGAAAGTGAGATAGAATGTATTGGAGTTACTAAAATATTCAATAATGATATCTACAACGTTTATGCATTATGAAAACTAAAGAGAGATACATAATAGGCCTTGTTGTAGTAATACTTTTATCCCTAACATTTTTTGCAACAAAAAATTACAATGGAAACTTAAGCTCGCTACTTAGAATAGGAAAAATGTTTTCAGAGACGCATGAGATGCCAAGCGGATTAGTTGCATACGATCCTGTTGGATACGATGGAGAGCTTTATTATCAGATGGCACGAAATATTCCGCAGTTCTTTCTTGGAAACGATCATTCGGATATTCCATTTTACGACAATGCATATAGATGGCAGAGAATTTTGCTTCCAATGACTGTTTATGGATTGTCATTTGGGAATGAATCCTGGTTTCCAAATATGTTTATAAGAATAAATCTAATCGCAATAATCCTATCTTTTTTACTCACAATAAAATTAATAGGAAAACTTAATATTCACACACTTACATCGGTATTTAATCCAGCAGCATTGGTTGGTTTACTATTCTGCCTCACAGAACCACTGAGCCTTCTGTTTATAACTGCCTTTTTGCTTAGGTGGAAGAAAAAAGAAATGCAGATTGATACGCTTCAGATTTTATTTTTGACACTTGCTCTGTTTGCTAGGGAAACAACGTTGTTCCTTATAGTTTTACTAATGGCTTTGTGTGTAATTCCTGAAAAATACAGACAAGTGGTTAGTGGTAAGTGGTTAGTGGTTAGTAAGTTTAATCAGCTGTTTTTACTTTTTATCCCAATAGCTGCATTTACTTTGTGGCAAGTGGTTTTATATTTAAGGCTAGGAGAAATTCCAATGGCAAATGGATCTGGGATGGTGGACTGGAAGTTCTTGGGGACTTTTGGACTTATAGGTCGTGCAATTGCTGATTTAAATCCTTATGTTTTATCTTCACTAGCATTCTTATTTTTATTTGTACTTCCTCTTCTTTTGTACGGATTATATTTATGGTTTAAAAAAGATAAAAAAACTCCAATACTATTTATACTTGGAGGTCTTACCGTTGCGATGCTTTCTATGAATGTCGCCCTATGGGGCGTCCTTACAAGCATTGGCAGAGTTATCACTCCTATTTACCCAGTCTACGCTATCGCTGCATCAGAAAGCGATTCTAGACCATTTAAAATGCTTTCTGCTTCACTTATTGCAGTAAGTATTATTCTTGCAGTTGGGATAGTAATACAGAAACATATGTTTGTTATTTCATGATCGAATGTGGAAATTAATAATGAATAATTAACAATGAACAATTAAGGAATAATTTTTTCCATAATTATTAATTATTCATTGTACATTGTTCATTTAGCGTTCATGTCTGCTTCCAACATTATTCTTGCTAATTCAGATAATGACGTCTTAGCCTCCCATTCAAGCTTTTCTTTTGCTTTAGCTGGATCTCCGATAAGTAAATCTACTTCTGCTGGCCTGTAGTAATTCAGATCAATCGCTACGATTGTTTTGCCTGTTTTCTTATCTTTATACACTTCTTCTTTTCCTTCCCCTTCTCTCTCAAACTCTATGCCTGCATGTCCAAGACATAACTCTAGAAATTCACGAACAGTTGCAGTTTCGCCAGTAGCAAGAACATAGTCCTCTGCTTCATCGCATTGCAACATCCTCCACATACCTTCTACATATTCTTTTGCATAACCCCAATCTCTCTTTGCTTCCATGTTACCAAGATATAGACAATCCTGTTCTCCAGAAAGAATTCGAGATATTCCAATAGTTATTTTACGTGTCACAAAGTTCTCTCCCCTTCTAGGGGATTCATGATTAAAGAGAATTCCATTCACAGCAAACATGTCATACGCTTCCCTGTAGTTTCTAGTCATATGAAATGCATATGCTTTTGCACAAGCATAAGGACTACGTGGATGAAATGGTGTGTTTTCATTTTGTGGCACTTCTCTTGCCTTACCATAAAGCTCAGAACTACTAGCCTGATAAAACTTTGCAGGCAATTTGCTAGACCTAAGTGCTTCGAGAAGCCTTGCAGTGCCAAGGCCAGTGACATCACCTGTGTATTCTGCTGTATCGAAGCTAATACCTACATGGCTTTGAGCAGCTAAGTTATATATCTCATCCGGTTTTACTTCTAGAAGAATTCTTAGCAAGGAACTTGAGTCTCCCAAATCTCCATAATGCAAATGTAAAGGAACTTTAGTTGTATGAGGATCTTTGAAGATATGTTCTATACGACCTCTATTAAAAGTAGAAGATCTTCTTACAATTCCATGAACTTCATAGCCTTTATCGAGCAGTAATTCTGCTAGATATGAACCATCCTGACCTGTGATACCTGTTATAAGAGCTTTCTTCATGATTTACTGGAGAAGAATTTATCAAATACATTTGTAATATATTGCAGATTATCTTGTGTAAGCCCCTGATGACAACCTATATAAAAACCACAACGATTTATCCAATCAGCAACAGGATATGCTTTTTGATCAATATTCATATACTCATAAACCGGCTGATTTATAAGGGGCAACATATCTCTGGTTTCTATATTCCACTCTTCTAGATATTGAACTAATTCATCTTTTGTAAAACCTGCATCTTCTTTTATGGCCAGAGGAAACATCATAAAAGCATGTCCTTGCTTCTCTTTATCGTAATATGGAAGCTGTATTGAATTACTAAATTTTGAAAGACCTTTCATAAGCACTTCTGCATTCTCATTTCTGGTTTTTAACATATTTGGAAGCTTATCTAACTGACATAAGCCTATTGCTGATTCCATTTCTGTTAAACGAAAACTATATCCAGGACGGACAAATCTAAATCTTCTTCTAACGACTTCTTTGAAGTTTTCATCTTTTACATCTTTATCATCATCAATACTTAGATAGATTCCATCTCTTCCGTGATTTGCAAGACTTCTTAAAATCTCTGCATATTTTGGATTATTCGTAACAGCAAATCCACCAACGCCAGTTACTATTAGATGAGCAACATATGTTGAGAAACAGCTTATATCACCAAATGATCCTGTTTTTCTCCCCTTGTAATCAACACCCATAGTCTCTGCACTATCTTCTATAACTTTTAGATTATGCTTTTTTGCAATTTCCATAATTGGATCCATATCTGCAATCTGTCCAAAAAGATGAACTGACATAATTGCTCGCGTACGATCTGTAATTTTTTCTTCTATTTTTGCAGGATCGATATTGTATGTATTCGAATCACAATCGGTGAACACAGGAACAAGACCATGATCTATTATCACATTTGCAGTAGCAACAAATGTAACTGCAGGGACTATAACTTCATCCCCTTCCTTCCAATTTTCTGTTTCTTTTAGACAGGCTATAGCTATTCGAAGTGCACTAGTTCCACTATTTACTAGAACTGCAAACTTACTATCGTGAAAACCGGCAAATCTACTTTCAAATTCTCTACTCTTGGGACCATAAGAAAGTCTATTGCTATCTAGCACTTCCATTACTGCACTCTTTTCCTCATTTGTAATCTCAAGTGTGCCAACGCCAATCTGGACTGGAGACTTATCCATACAGAGACAGAGATTACTTTATAAGAAGCCTTATATCCAGCACACACACGGCAAATTTGCCATTAAGATCGGGGTAAATTTAAGATGAATAAATATCTGTCGACTAAGCAGCGAGCATGCTGGCGGTATTTTGCGTAAGAAATCAATCCGTAACCTCTGATAAGTAATAAACGGTGATGGGTTACGTTGATTTCGTCGCATATACCGCCTTAAGCATGCAAGCGGAATGTGAAATCTATTACAGAAAGAGGTCTATTGTACGGAAACATACGAATTCTGCTGGTATATTAAAAATGTTAATTTTACCCAACAATAAAATGCATAGACCACCGTTCTGGTATCTCTCTAGCGTAGAACTATTTGCAGGCATTAGTGAAGAAGAAATGCATGAAATGGTTTCTGGTGTAATAGATCGTGAATACGATCAAAAAAGCTTTTTATACACACCACATGATCGAGTAGAAAATGTTTTTATACTAAAAGAAGGAGAGGTTACTCTTTATCAATCTGTAGATGGTAAAAAAATCGTTCTGGATATACTTAAGCCTGGCGCAGTTTTTGGAAATATAGGATTTGATCCAGATTCGAGCGAAAAACACTTTGCAGAAACTACGCAAGATTCTTACATATGTACTCTTCCTCATAACTACTTCTTACAAATACTGAAAAAAAGACCAGACGTAGCACTTAGAGCTATGAAAGTTTTAAACAAGAGACTTTCTCAATACGAAGCACAGATTAGATCTCTATCTGCACTTCAAGCGCGAGACAGATTACTTGCAACTATAAGACTTCTAAATCAAAAAGAGGATGAGAGCATACTCCCTCCTATACTTCGTATGCCCACAAGAATAACTCATGAAAAACTTGGACATATGACAGGATTAACTAGAGAAACAGTTACTAAAGAACTTAAAAACTTACAAGCCGAAGGATTTATAAACGTAGATAAAAAACATATCAGGTTAAGCCAAAATGGAATAAGGGAAGTAATGGCAATTTCCTAAATCTTAGATACAAAAAAAGCCGAGTGCGTGACCTTCGGCTCTTTTTGTATAGTTCGTGATTTGGACTAGCTGCAACTGCAACCTCCAACACGACAGTGTCCACCGCCTTCCATAATAAATTGGGGGTAAGAAATAAAGCATCATAAATATATGCGTATACAAAAAATATCTCTGTGAGACAGATCACCTTATATACACATACCATCTACCTTCCCCCTACGACACTCTATATCTACAAGCTTTTTATCTACCACTTCCCACTCTCCTACTTCATTCTGCTTCAGATATATCTCATGCTCCGTTTTTTTCACAGAATCATCAGGAAGATTATCCTGAATTAGATTTGCCTTGAACCATTCTTGATCATTACTTTCTACCATTACTTTCTCGAAAGTAACCTCAGTTCCATCTCGCAATTCTCCATCCTCCAAAATTATCAGATGCTCATCTACGAGAACCTGAATCAAATCTGCTTCGTTTGTGTTCTGAGATTGATTGCAGCCAAATAGAATCAAGGACAATGCAAAAACTAATGTAGTTCTCATGTTCTTAATATTAATTCAAATTGAATCTTTTACAAAGAATTAAGCTTCTATTAATTCTGCGCCATCTTCAACTCCATTATCAGTCAAATCTAACTCACTAAAATCACACAATTCATCATGAGACTGCGACATAGTATCAATAGCAGGACGAATTCTTGAAACTGAAGAAAATGAAATTCCAAAATCATTTTCACCAATTAATAGTCTCCCTGAATCCAATCTAATTTCAGATACACTTGCTGTGACTTCTTGTATTCCATCAAATAATTCAATATCTACAACTCCAGACTCACCTGCACATTCTAGTGCTGCTACTATACGAGCCTCTTGTTCATCTAATGATCTACCCATAATAAGCTTGGTTAAGAAATTGGAGAAAATGCTATTCCTGTCTCGACTGCAATACAAGCAATTTTTACAGAAGTTTGGGAGAAGTCGCTTTCGAAATAAACTTCATTCATATACCTTATACACATCAAATCTATGAAAGAGCTATCCATACTTATCCCCGTCTACAACGAAGAAAAAACCGTAGCTCAGGTTATGCGGACTGTTGGTAATGCATGCCCAGAAGCTCAAATTATATATATAGATGATGGATCACATGATTCTTCATTAGAAATACTTAAACAGAACGCCCGAGAGCAAGATTTAGTTCTTACAAAGCCAAATGGAGGAAAGGGATCAGCAATCAGAATGGGACTAGAACACTCAACTGGAAAATATTCGGTGATACAAGATGCGGATCTGGAATATGAACCATCAGAAATGCTACTACTTCTAAAAGAGGCAAAAGAAAAAAATGTAAAAGTGGTTTTTGGATCAAGGTTCATGCAAAAAAATCCAAGAGCGTATTTGATATTCCTAATGGGCAATAAAGTTCTTAGCTTAATTATTAGCATTCTATTTTTTAAAAGAATTACAGATTCATATACATGCTACAAATTACTAGATACAAATTTATTTAAATCACTAAACCTAAAATCTAATGGCTTTGAGATGGAAGCAGAAATATGTGCCAAGTGCCTAAAGCTCAAAGAAGAAATTCTCGAAGTTCCAATCTCTTATAACCCTAGAACCATAGAAGAAGGGAAAAAGATAAACTGGAAAGACGCAGTAAAAGGAATACTGATGATGCTTAAGATACGAGTAGGCATTAGTGCTTCGACACATTCTTCGTCTCGTGAGACTTAAGCGTCGCAAGCTCCGCTTCAAGTGCTCACTCTCTCAGAATGGCTCAGCATGACATTATTTATTTTAAAACAATGTATAAATAAACGGTGCAAGCGCAGATGTCTCTGCAAATACAAGCAAGAATCCAAACAGTACTAGAACTATAAGAATAGGTGCCAGCCACCATTTTTTCCTAACGCATAGAAACGCCCATATATCGCTAAAGATTGAAAGTTTGCTGTGTTTTTTCATATGTCATGAACTGTATCAGAATCAATCATTGGAATAAAACAAATATCTAATATCAAAAATAGGATTACAAATCACGGAAATATAATACATAATTCTCTGGCAATCTATTAGGTTTTGCACACTTAGGAATAGATCTTGTAAAATTGCTTTCTTCCAAGAGTTTTGCAAGAACATGAATATTACGACCTTCAGGCATTAAAATAGCAAATTGAGCATATGCCAATCCTCTTTTGTAGTAATCTACAAGAAGAGAGTGCGAGTCACTCATAAATGGTAAATGAAATGGTATAGGCCCAATCGGCGAATATTTTGAGTGTGATGTTAAAAATGCTCCATCACCCACAATAAAATATCTTTTTATATCACAGCTCTCCATGATGCTATCAAATGCTTCGGTTAATTCTGTATTTGATTTTTCATTATATTGAATTTCTTGCTGCAAAATATATTGATGATTTTTTTGATATGTAAAAATAGCAGCCATAAACAATAATATTGCACAGATGTTTTGTAAAAATCGCGGATTTGTATATTTATTAATTCTATGCAAAAACATAAAAAAGAATGCACAATAGAGCGGCAATGCAAAAATCATATGAGATCCAAAAAAATTTCCAGCTGCAGCTGCAAGTGATACTAGATAAAGAGCAAAAATTATTATCAATGTTTGCGTGAAATGTTTTCTTGGTATAGCAAGAAATGACTTAATCGAAGCTAATATCAATAGTCCCACAAGAATGATTTTCCAAGCTGTCCATGCTTCTCCTACTAATAAAATTTTTCTTAGTGTCATATACACAATATTTATATTGTTCCATTCCAGACGTCCCACTAATTGATGATTTCTAATAACAAACCAAAGAACTGTAGAAAAAATAATGCATCCAAAAAAAGAAACAATAAGCCGTTTAATATATGTCACTGGGATTTTGGATCCTACAAGTGTAATAAGGATGAATAATCCAACCGGCAATCCAAAAAGGAACATTGGTGTAATAAATAAATCCATAAGCACATAACCAATAGAAAGACCCCGAAGTGGTAATGGCAATCCATTTGATACACGTGATTCAAAAATGAAAGGAAGATGAATTCCTAAATATCCATCTAAATATCCCAGTAAAGCCATAATAATAATCCCCGATACGGCAGCTATTAAAAATGGAAATACTAATCTATAAAGAATGTTCTTAAAAAAAGATTCATCTTCATCTTGCAAAATCAATGCAACCGCAATCACTGATAGAAAAAATGGCTCTTTCATACCTATACATCCAAGAATTCCAACAGATGCTATAACTGTGCGTAGAATTGTCATTCTTCCTATAAATGCAATTGAAATTACGTATAGTAAAGCAAAGAAGAATCCAAATCCTTCAGATTGAAATGCTATGTGTCGTGATTCTGCATACAGAGAAACAATCAGTCCAAATACCATTCCAGACATCACAGAAAAAATACGAAATGATGAAGGTTTTTTTATAGTAATTTTCCAAGCTGCCCAAGAAATAAGAAGTGGTATTAATACCTGAAACGCAATTTGCATATAAATCCCAAAAGTTTCATTTCCTGTTACACGCAAACTTAGTGCAGAAATCAAAAAAATACCTGGCGGCTTCATTTCATACAATCCTGAATAAGGCTTTATTCCGTTTAGAATCCCACGACCAATTGTGAGATAAATTAGAGTATCCCAGTTTATTGGCTTATGAATTATGTAAAAATAAATTAATCTACCCAAATCAAACACCCCCTTAAAAGCTGCAAGACTAATTAGAGTCGCAATCAACTTATTTTCTATAAAAAATCTTTTATAATTCGAATAGAATGAATAAATGAATTTTTTCCAGTTGTCACACAAGCTCATAATCATATAGTACAAATATAAATACAATATGCACACCTATAACTGCAAAATAATCAATCCAATTCATCCGGCTTCGTTCTTCGGCAAGCTCAGAACTACGCCGCGATTTCACTAATCTAGATCGAATGCATCAAGATACTTATCTCTAAGAGAAGAATCTATTAGATGCACATTGTCTTTCTTCGCAAGAACATAAGATCCCATAACCAAATAATCCATCTCTGTATTTAAGAAGCAATACAATGCATCCTTAGGAGAACAGACTATAGGCTCTCCACGAACATTAAACGACGTATTTATAACTACAGGACATCCTGTCTTCTCGTAGAATTTCTTTATGAGGTCATAGTAAACAGAATTCTCTTCTCTATTTACAGTTTGTATTCGAGCAGATCCATCTACATGTGTTATCGCAGGTATTTCTGCACGCTTCTCTTCTTTTACATCTGCGACAAGTAACATATAAGGACTTGGAACATCTAATTCAAACCAATCAGACGCACGCTCTTCTAGAACAGAAGGTGCAAAAGGTCTAAAAGATTCTCTGAACTTAATTTTTAGATTCACTTTCTGCCAATTTTCCTTTCTCCTTGCATCTGCAATTATCGATCTATTGCCAAGTGCCCGTGGACCAAATTCCATTCGACCTTGGAACCATCCAATTACATTTTCTCCATCTATTAGAGAGGAAACTTCCTCGGTTAATTCCTCATTGCTACCAAATTTTCTCCATTTAAGTTCATTGCCTCTCAACTCGTTGTGCTTTCCTCGAGCATTCGCCGAAGGCGAATGTCGAGAGGCAGCACAACTCGCTCGAGGAAAGCTTGTTTGCCTAGAATACTGTAGTAAATACTTTTCAATCTCTTGATCTTCAAACTCCGGTCCAAAGTAAACATTCTTCATACAAGTCTCCTGCGTCTTCGGATTACCCAGTACTGCATGCCAAAGATACTGAACAGCACCTAGTGCTCCGCCTGCATCCCCAGAAGCTGGTTGTATAAATATATTTTTGAATGGTCCTTCTCGGAGAACTTTTCCATTAGCTACACAATTTAGTGCGACTCCTCCGGAAAGACATAGATTTTCACTTGGATGCAGCTTGTAAGCATATCGAACTATCTTCATAACAGCTTCTTCTGTAATCATTTGTAATGCTGCCGCTATATCTTTGTGCTTTTGCTCAAGATCTGACTCTGCTTTTCTAGGTGGACCCCCAAAAAGCTTATGAAAATGTCTATTTGTCATCCTTAGACCATATTCATATGCAAAATATTTCATATTCAGCTTATAGCTTCCATCTTCTTTTATATCTATAAGCTTACGCATAGCTGGCATATACTTCTCTGGGTTCCCATCTACTACTCCATATGGAGCTAGTCCCATTACTTTGTACTCTGCACTATTTACCTTGAATCCCAGATATCCAGTAACCGCTGAATACAAAAGTCCTAGAGAATGAGGGAAATGAATAACATGTGTTAAACATAAATTCGAGGCATTCTGCATAGCTTGCGAAGTAGAACCATATCCTATTCCAGTAGTTTCCCACTCTCCTACTCCATCTAGAGTTACAACTGCAGAATCGGAAAATGCTGAACTAAAGAATGTAGAGGCTGCATGAGACATATGATGCTCCGAGAATAATATTTCTCCATCAAAATCTAATTCTTTCGCAATTTGCTGTTTCATCCATAGCTTCTTACTAAGCCAAAGTGATAGAGACTGAAGCATTTGCCTATATCCCCTTGGCCAAGCATCTATAGTAGTCATCAAAATCCTTTCAAACTTCGAAAGGGGCTTATCATAAAAAATCACATAGTTAAGTTCAGCTTTTGAAATTCCAGCCTCTTCTAAGCAATAATAAATTGCTTCGGATGGAAATCCATCATCATGTTTTTTTCTGGTAAACCTCTCTTCTTGAGCAGCTGCAACTATTACTCCATTTTTAAGTAGTACAACACCACTATCATGGTAATAACAGGAGAGGCCAAGTATGTACGTATCATTATTTGTCATATTAAAAAATTTGCCTTAAGGATTCCAAAGTATGATCTTTTGAATCTCTCTTTATCCAAAATGTCTCTTGTATTCTTTTTCGCATAAAAATTGAACCAATTTTTCTAACTATTGCATAAGGACCAATTATAAAAATATACATAATCGTTAATATTATTCTTCCGTTTATCCACCCTAACACTCGGGCAAACGCCATCCAATATCTGTAAAGTGCTCTAAATGCAGGTTTCATGACATGAAATAGTATATTGGAATACTAGAGTATTGGAGGCGATGATGGTAGAAAATAATCTTCAAGAATGTCTGCTACCTGTCTAGCCCCTCCTTCATTGAAATGAACATCGTCGTAAAATACAGATGTATCCTTTGGAATATCTGATGCCAAATCAACACAATCTACATTTCTTTCTCTGCAAACCTCCAAAAGAGCTTTATTGTAATTTTCTAGTCCTTTTATCAAAGCTTTAATACTGTAATACTCATCTGATCCCCATTTTCCGCCCATCCACCCAAACCACAACAATTTTTCTACTTCTTCCTTCATTCCATCTTTCCATAAAGAGGGCTGCGTCAAAAAAATAATTTTAGACCCCTTTTTCTGAACTTCATCAACCATTATATTTAAACGCTCTTTGTATAGAGATATCGCTGAGTCCATAACAGGCAATTCATCAATATATATTTTTGCATTTTGACGAAATTCTCTCTGAGATTTTAACTGGCTGCCAACATTATTTTGAATATCATTCCATCCAGCTATAAGAAACTTTGCTTTGGTTAGAAGAAACCATATTCTAGTGCGCTTAAAAAATGGGAGCTTCTTTTCTTCATATCTAGGCATAACATCAAAAGCTGCAGTAAGAGCAACATGTTCATCTTTTTCTTCTTTTCCCTTATAAATATCAGGATCGCCAGTAGATAGTAAATTGCTAAGATCATTTATCCCCGGCAATACAATTACACGATTGATGTCAGGAATTTGTGCAAGCAAATGCTTCATTTGCAATATGTAATGTCTGGTACTCAAGCCACTCTTTCCGCTGTTGCCAATCCAAACATTATCCCAATTATCAGATTCTTTTAATTTTTCCTGTAATAGATGTGTCCATGTCTCACGTTGATCAAGATATAAACATTCTGTTGTACTACCTCCAATAGCTAATATTTTGAATGATTCTCCAGTAGGAATTTCATCACCCCTTAATCCATATGAATTAGTCTGAAATACAGACTTTCCATAGATGCCAGGCAAATATTCCTGTGCTGGATTAAGCTCAACTAACATATTTGGCTTCCATGGATAATATGAATTGAATCTGCCAAGAAACATTGATAAAACCAATTCAGTAACTACAACTGCAAAAATTAGACTTGATATAAGCAGAAGTAATTTGGAAAAAATTGATTTCATTGAGATCAATATTATCACCAACGCAGTATTCCTACACGGACTTTATCCTGATTAAAATGTAGAATATACACATATGAAAGTATTAATAATCTGCGAAGACACAAATGGAATGGATGGATGGAGTAAATACTCTAAGTTATTAGAAGATGGCCTTATAAAAAACGGTCACACAGTCCAAGTATGTCAAACAGGCCTTCTTCTTCGCCCGATTAAATACTTATCGAATCCACTTAATGCAATTATTTCAGCAATAAAAATAAAAAATATAATTAAGGATTTCAATCCAGATATTATTCATATTACAGTCGAGCCTTTTGCAATGATATTTGCATTTTTGAATAGAAAAATATTACAGAAAACAATTTTAACAATACATGGCACCTACGGAATAAAGCCTATAAAGAATTGGATCAGTAGACCATTTGCAAAAATTTATTATAAAAGGATCAGAAGTTTTATTTGTGTTAGTAATTACACAAAACAAAAAGTTGCAGAGGCAATAAAAAAGTATGCAGGAGAATCTTTATCTAAAAGATTTGAATCCAATGTGATAGTAATAAAAAATGGCATTAAGATTCGGCCAACATATAGTGATGCAAAACATGATCGTAATATCCTTCTCGTAGGAGGAGTAAAATATAGAAAAGGTGTAATACAAGCCATCGAAGCCTGTTATCAATATAAAGAAATATATAAAAAGCCTTTTCACTTATTTGTCGTAGGACAAATAAATAACAGTAAATATGTAGCAGATGCGAAGATTAAAATAATAGAATTAGGACTTTCGAATGAAGTTACTCTTACTGGAAAAGCTTCAGAAAAAGAGCTTGAAAATTATTATGAAAAATCAAATCTATTTTTAATGCCGTCTCTTACTAAAGACGATAATTTCGAAGGATTTGGAATAGTCTACTTAGAAGCAAATGCGTATGGCATTCCTTGTATTGGACCAAATAATAGTGGAGCTATGGAAGCAATAAATAATAACTACAGTGGATATCACACGGACCCACATGACCCTAAACATATTGCTGAATGTATACATAAAATTCTTGATCTAAATACCATAGAAACTATTAACTGTAGAGAGTGGGCTGAGAAGCACAGAATTGAAAACTCTATCAAAGAAATTGAAGATTTGTATGTGCACGTAAAAAACCTGGCAATATAGGGAAAATCTGAATATTAAACACCAACAAATGTAAGATCTTATGATCGCATAAATGGTACTATGTGACTGTTTTGAAGATAATAAGAAGATTATACAACTATCGGGAAATCCCATTTGTGAGAGATATATTCACAATGCAAATTGGACGCCTAGTTTATTCAGGAGCTACCTTCGCAGCATCTATAGCTTTTGCAAGAATTCTGGGATTAGAACAGTATGGTCTATATGCAGTTGTAATTGCATTTGTAAGCACTTTTAAGACATTCACAAATCTGGGACAAACAACTACACTTCTTGTTTTTTTTGCAGAAGAATACGGGAAAAAGAATAAAAAGGGCATGGCTAGAGTTCTAAAAAACTTTTTACAGGTTTCTTTTGTGCATGTAATGCTACTTTGTACGTTAGCAATTATTTCAAAAACACTAGCAATTATTTTTTATAACAATTCTTTAATTGGATCATTTGCGATCGCGATATTTGTTTTTCATATGCTTGAAGTGGCAAACAGTGGAATGCTCTTGATACTGCAAGCAATTCGTCGCATCAGATTAAAAACAATACTCGAACAAGCTGCAGTAATTGCTGCACTCATACTTGGCGTTGTATTACTTCTTCTTGGATATGGAATCTGGGGAATTATAATTGGCCAACTTATAACAAGTGCTCTATTTGTAGTTGTATCTGCTTTTGTCTACAGGAGAATGATGAAAGAACACAACTTGCCTAAACTAAGAGAAATATTGCGTGTTAAATCAAGCGAAACACAAGAATATCTAAAACAAGGACTATGGTTTGCAGCAGATAAAAGCATAGGAAATATGTATCCTAATGGACTTTTCTTTGTGTTAAGCCTTGTCGCTCCAGTCTCTACTGTTGGTATTGCAAGAATAGCATTACAACTTACATCTCTATCGAGCTCTATGATTTTGCCTCAAGTGGCAGAGCTTTCTACAACAGTACTTGCAAATATAAAATCTAAAGGGATTAATGCACTAAGAAAAAATATAGCAAAAGTTATCAAACACAGCCTCGTAGTACATGCTCTATTTAGCATTGGAGCAATAATTGCAATTCCATTTTTGATTCCACTTTTTTATGGACTGGAATACTCACCTACAATTCCAATAACACTTTGGTTAATTTTATTATCACTAGCGAATCCATTATCTATAATGAACTCCCCTCTTCTCAGAATATTTAGAAAAGTTCACTATTCTATAATTTGGGGGATTGTAACTTTAGCAGCAATGGTTACAGCAATTATTGTATTTTCAAAAGTTACAACACCTGAAATGAGTTTTGTAATTGCATATGCATTAGGACAATTTCTTCCAATACTACTATCTGTTTACATATTCCGAATTATTCTAAATAAAGGAATTGGAAAATCTGAGAACATGAAAAAGATATTTGTAAACACAACTATGCTGATCATTAGCCTTACCCTTTCTTTTCTAGTGCTTGAAGCTGGACTTCGTATCACAGGTATTCAACGTATTAACCATAGAAGGCCACACCTGCATCGGATATCAAATGTTTTACATTTAAATTATGAATTACTACCAAATTTACGAAATGAGCGTGGATATAATTGGGAAAAAGTCTCTTCAAATAGTCTCGGAGAAAGAGGTCTCGAACCAGATTCAAACAAGAAAAATATTGCTGTTTTAGGTGATTCATTTGCATTTGGATTTGGCTTAAACAATGATAAAACAAACTCTCATTACCTTCGCGAAGCATTCCCCAAATATAATATAAGAAACCTTAGTGTAAGTGGATACAATGTGGAACAAATGGTCCGTGCATATCTGGAAAAACATGAAGATATTAAGCCCGATCTTGTTATATTACAGTTCTATTGGAATGATATGGATCCATCAAGTTTTTTGACTGATGAAAAAAATCCCTGGGTTGATAATTGGAATAGATATCTTACAAAGGATACAGAATTTGAAAGAATGAAAGCAGATATAACAAAGCCAGGAACTATTAAAATTCCTTTCAAAGCTTGGCTACAGACAAACAGTGCAACTTTTAATTTTGTAGAAAAAAGAACCAAATGGCTTCCATTTAGAAAACATATTGATTCAACATTTGTAGAATCTATATCTGATGAGAACTTGGAATTTTATGAAAAATGGTTTGTAAAATTATCAGAAACTATCAAGGATTCAGAAAAAATCTTTGTTATATGGCCAGAGACATCATTACATTTCAAATCTAAACCACGACTTCATGCAATGGCAGAAAAACATGGATGGCATGTTCTAGATCTTTATGAAATCCTTGGAATGGGATATGAAAGTCTATATTGGGATTGGCATCCCAATGCATCAGCACAAAAAAGTGTTGGAGAAGCTCTTGTAAAAATAATACAAGATAATCAAATTATTAATTAAGCTTTAATAGTATGAAAATTTTAATTCTAAATGATGATTTCCCTCCAAATTGTGATGGAGGAGCAGGGCAAATAGCATCTCAACTTGCTGAAGGGTATGTTGAGCAGGGACATGAGGTAGATGTTTTGACAGCGATTAGCGGTAAGCGATTAGCGATTAGTAGTCCATACAAAATCTCATATATACCAATATCTTATGATTCGAGATGGAGAGCTTACTTAAGTATTTGGAATCCTAAAGCTTCTAAGCTTATAAAAAAGTTTTTCAAGGAAAATGGATCATATGACATTGTCCATGCACATAATGTGCATCAGCTTCTTACATATAATTCACTGAAAATTGCAAAGAAGCATGCAAAAAAAGTTGTAATCACATTTCATGACGTAATGAGCTTTTCTTATGGAAGACTTGCAACGGATAAATATCTAAAAAACTTCAATTACAAACTAAGTTTCATAGATCACATAAAACAAGCTGGAATACTTTGGAATCCACTAAGAAACTTCTTTATAAAACGCATTCTTAAGAAAGTAGATGTAAAAATAGCAGTAAGCCATGCGCTAAAAGATGCATTGGAAGCAAATGGCATAGAAATTGATGATGTAATTTACAATGGCATAGATCTGCCCTCCTCGACCGAGTCCGTCCTCAGGCGGACGAGTGGAGAGGCGCCTCTCGATTCAGCTCTTTGCGAAGAGCCTCACTCGAGGAAAGCCTCAGATAAACAAACTATCTTCTTCGGAGGTCGAATGAACCGAGACAAAGGCTTATATCAGCTACTTGATGCTTTTAGACTCATCAAAAGCTCTCATCCAGAGGCATCAATTGTAATTGCAGGAGATAAATCAAAAGCAGAAGCTCTTACAAATAAATATAGACATTCAGAAGATTTGGTAGACAAAATAAAATTCACAGGAAAGCTCAGGAGAAAAGAATTCATAGAAGCAATATCTAATTGTGACATATGTGTTACCCCATCTATATGCTTTGACTCTTTTCCTACTGTAAATCTAGAAGCTATGGCACTTGGAAAGCCAGTAATTGCAACTCACTATGGAGGATCGAAAGAATTGATTCTAGATGAGCAAACCGGATTTATCGTAGATCCATTTGATACTAAAACATTTGCAAAAAAATTAGACTACCTACTTTCTGATCGAAATAGAGCAATAGAAATGGGAAAGGCAGGCAGAAAACTCATTGAAGAAAAGTTTTCTCTAGAAAAACAGATAGAAAATTATTTAAAGTTTTTTCAAACTTGATGATAGCAAGCGAGCGATTCACTGCTATACAAAATCTAGTTACCCATAAGAATTTTTAAACTATCTACAAATAATGTTTTGTAATTCATATACATTTTTACTTTATGATCCCCTTTCTTCACTGGTATCCCAAAGAACATTCCATTAGCAATTGCAGTATCTATCCCCTCTCCATCCATTTCTACCCTCCAACCAGGAATTCTAGGCCTGGAAACAACTATCCAAGAAGAAGACTCTACATCTACATCGAACTCAACTAACAAATCTTCATCTGTAATAACATCTATATCCACTTCTCCACCCTGAATATCAGGACATTTTTCGCATTCAATCAGAGATAATTCAGGATCTTCAATGGATTTCATAAACTCGATTGCTTTATCTTCATCCGGAGACATTGTTTCAAATTTTTCCGCAGAATAAATTATTGGCCTTACATCCGGAACATTGTATATATGTATTTCCGGCAATCTATCTACTGGTCTTATATCTGAATTCCATACAAAGGGTTTTGGTAAATTCCATGCACTCACAACTTTCGAAACGTTTAATGCGGCAAATAAATGATATCTGTCTTTCAAAATTTCAATTCTCTCATCTGGAGAGAATATCGGCTCTTCTAAATTTTCACCTTTTGGCACAGGTGCATTTCCGCTCCCTATAGAGGCAAGTAGCCTTGCCATTCTTGTTGGCTGCACAGGCTGATAAAAATCTATGTTTTTCACATTAAGTAGGGCATGCCTATTTGGCGAAAGAAGTGCAAGCTGATAGGACATTCTCTCATTATCATTTTCCCCAAAAACAACAAATCTTTTTGTAAAATCTGCCAAACCCGGAAGTATGCTCATTACATACTCGTCTTCTATCTCATTTTCATAAATATCTTTGACACTTTCTAAAACATTTATGCTCACAGTTTTGTGATAGAAAAAGAATGGAGAAACAGATGTAAAGACAATTAAAAGGGTAAGCAAAACTTTATTGATAGAATATTTCCACATATACAACCCCGTTAACAATAACCCTATCAAGGATAATAAAAATTTTGGGGACGACACAGAAAAAATACTTATCACACGCCTCCATAAACCATCTATATATTGATGATAGTGCTCCAATGGAAGACCAGATGTTTTTCCATATAAATTGGAATCGAAATACAATTTTAAATTAGAAAGTATTGTTTCAGAAAATAGCAAATCGACTATAGTAAATACTACGCTAATGACAAAAAATGCAACTCCAATACAAAAAAAGATAGATCCCACTCTTTTTCTTATTCCTACCAATTTGTTATTTACAACTTCGTCAAAAATATTCGCTACAATTACTGCTACGGCAGCATTAGCAAGAAACATCCACCTTATGGGTACACGAAGATATGAAAATAAAGGGGTGTTTTGTATAAGCCAATATAGCGGAGAGTTTGGAATAGCAATAAGTACACATGTTACAAACGCAGCAAAAGCAAATTTATGCTTACTTCTATAAAGCAAACCTATAATTAAAAGGGATAAAGCTGTGACTCCAAAAAAAAGCGTACCATCACTTCCATTTAAAAAAGGAAGGACCATGTATGGGAAGAATGCAGTTATCAACGAAGATATATTCAACGTCACAGTTGATGCCACTTCTGCAGACAGGCCTCCTGCCCTTTCGGAAAATTGTAAATTTGCAAGGGCAGGTAATAATCTTGCCATTCCCAAAAAAGTACCTAACAAGAAACAGGCAAATATGTAAGCAATAATCATTACACGTCTTTTGTTTGGTTTTTTATTTTCAAATGTTTGCAAAACTGCAAAAATCCCACATCCTACGAGGATTAACGGAACGAAATTAAAATGGCCAGCCAGCCAGCCATAAGCAACCATTAAAGTAATTAGAATTCCATTCCTAAATAAGTGTCTAAAACAACCCTGAATCAAAATTAAAATCGAAGCGAACAATGGAAGTAAAAATGGGAATGAATAATCTCCATCACCCACCCAAAAAAATGATAATGAAAATACAAGACCACCAACAAAAGATGACAAAGTTGAATTGCCTCTATTTTTCAAAAAAATAGCAAATAATAATCCTCCTAATGAAAAATATATATAGCATATCCATGCAAGAGTTTGGAATTCATTAAATATTAAACGCATGAAATGAACTATTGGATCCATAGTCCCGTAACTGAAAATCCATGGAAACCCACGCCCAGAGAAAGGGTCAGAAAGTAAAGAAGATATCGAAAATGGATTTAGTGCTTTAATTGCTACATAACTGAATCCAACAGTATCTCCATCTATATACATTCTACTACCTAGTAGCAGGCGACAATATAAAGGTAGCAATATCAATAAATACCCGAGCAAAAATCTTACAAAGAGTGGAGTGCCATTAAATATTCGCGAAATCATTATGATGGTTACTAAAAATACCTATAGAATACACATATGCTACACAACAATAGGATTATTGTCGTCATGCCAGCATACAACGCTGAGGCAACACTGGAAGCAACATACAGAGACATACCACATGACGTAGTGGATGAGATAATACTTGTAGATGACTGCAGCAAAGATAATACTGTCAATGTAGCAAATAGACTTGGGATAAAAACCGTTATTCATACCGACAATCT
The DNA here is from genome assembly GCA_018652265.1 of Candidatus Peribacteria bacterium. Lineage (GTDB taxonomy): Bacteria > Patescibacteriota > Gracilibacteria > Peribacterales > Peribacteraceae > JABICL01. The sequence continues at coordinate 78,790 of JABICL010000034.1, read as the reverse complement.
AGGATACGGAGCTAATCAAAAAACATGTTATAAAACAGCATTGGAACATGGTGCGGATATAGTTGTCATGGTACATCCGGATTATCAATATGATCCACATTTAGTAATAGCAATATGCGCAATGATAGTAGATGGACCTTACGATGCAGTAATAGCATCGAGGATTCTTGGAGGGCATGCCCTGCGTGGCGGCATGCCAATATGGAAGTATTTTGCAAATAGATTTTTGACTGGCATACAAAACTTATTGCTGTGGGAAAAATTATCTGAGTACCACACAGGCTATAGGGCATTCTCTCGAGATGTTTTGAAAAGCGTAAATTTTCAAAAAAACTCTAACGACTTTATATTTGATAACCAGATGCTATCACAAATATTTATGAAAAAATTTTTCATAGGTGAGGTTTCATGTCCAACAAAATATTTTCCTGAAGCATCCTCAATTAATTTTATTCGCTGCATAAAATATGGATTTGGTGTTATTTTTACCTCGCTGAGGTATAGATTACACAAAATGAAAATGTGGCACTTTCACATCTTTTCATAAATGGCAAATTTCAAACCACTAAAGGATTACATGTTTTATTGTCTTGATCACTGCATAAAACAATACAATCTTGAGCCACCATTTCTTGATATAGGATGTGGAATAGGCGATGTAAGTAAATATCTTGCTAAAAAGGGATGGAATGGCAAAGCTGTTGATTATTCAAATGTGGCCTGTAAAGAAGCAAAAGAAAATCTGTCTTCATTTGCAAATGTTCAAGTTGAGAATGTTTCTCTTCTTGAGATCGAAGGGTCTTTTAATACAATAATCTTATGGGATGTCATTGAGCATATTGAAAATGATACAGAGGCACTGGAAAAAATTTCATCTTTACTTACCAAAAATGGCAAACTTCTAATAGCTACCCCAAGTAATCCCAAGGAATGGAGATGGGACGATGAGTTTTATGGACATTATAGAAGATATACAACTGAAGATATAACACTAAAAATAAACAAGGCAAACATGAAACCTATAGCATTTTGGGATTTCACCTATCCTGTATTTTGGCTCATGAGGCGTATATACACTTTCATAAAAAGACCAGTCAAACAACACTCGTACAACAAAGAGGAAAAAACGAAGGTGAGTGCCACTGTGAATGCATGGGACATTCCGTTTTTGAATATAATGATTAAATTATCTAGTTTTATTTGGCCACCTGTGTATGCAATCCAATTTAGATTCTTCAAAAAATATATAAATAAAGGCCATGAGTTTTTCGTTTTAACAGAGCGTGCTTAAGTTAGAATTTTTATGATTTTTTCTCCCGCTTTTCCGTCCCAGTTTTCAGGGCCTTTCCCATCCATTAGTCTCATAGATCTTTCGTTGTAATTTATATTTTCCTCAGCAAATTCTAGTACTAAATCCTTGCCCTCCTTTTTATCTATATCTATCAAATGATTTGTCCCACCATTTTTACTCTCTGTAGCTGGGCGCTCAGTGTTTTTCCTAAGAGTAAAACATTCAACTCCCAAAAAAGTGGTTTCTTCTTGAATGCCTCCCGAATCTGTAAGTACAAAATCTGATAAATGTATTAATTTTAGAAAATCTATGTACCCTAGCGGGTCTTTTTTTATTATTTTGTCAGATAATTTTGAATATAGATTATAATTTTCTAGTGCAGACTTGGTTCTTAAGTGGATTGGGAATATCAATTCTTTTTTTTCTGCAACTTCGTTTAGAAAATCTATGTTTTTCTTCAGATTATCTTTTGAATCAACATTACTTGGACGATGCAAAGTTACCAATCCAAATTTATCTGGATAATCAAATGGTCTTTTGAAATCAAACACATTTTTCTGCATCCGAATCAAAGTATCTATCATCGTATTGCCCACAAAATGAACCTCTCCCTCTATCCCCTCTTTTTCTAAATTCTTTCGTCCTGATTCTTCAGTAACAAATAAATATTTAGCAATTTTATCTATTTCTATTCTATTTCTTTCTTCTGGCATATCCATATCACCTGACCGAAGCCCTGCTTCGACGTGAGCAACTGGAATTCCAATTTCTTTTGCAGCAAGTGCGCCACCAAGTGCTCCAGATACATCTCCGTAAACCAAAACAACATCAGGATTTGCATCTTTCAGAGCATCGACGCAAGCTTCGGAAGTTGCTTTGATAGTTTCTTCATTATTTCCTGCACTCTTTACGCCCAAATTATAATCTGGATCTGGAATATCAAGTTCCTTGAAGAAGATGTCAGAAAACAAAGGATCTGAGTGTTGGCCTGTGTGGATTATGAAGTGTTTATGCTTCGAGACGTCGCTTCGCTCCTCCTCAGCATGACACTTGAATGCATGCACCACGCCTGCGAGCTTCACAAAATTTGGCCGAGCAGAAACTATGGAACAAATCCTCATACACAAGAGATTATACGCTCCATTCTCTTATCCCAAGTATATTCTTTTACTCTTTCTTTGGCTCTCCATGCCATTGCATGCATTTCTTCGGCATTCTCCATTGCAAATACTATTTTTGTGGACAAATCATCTACATTTCCAGGCTCATAAAATAGGGTTACAGATTCATCTAAAACATCACGAATAGGGGGAGTATCTGCGCATATCATAGGTTTTCCAGTAGACATGTATTCAAATATCTTCATAGGAGAAGTGTCGCGCATAAAATATGAATGACTAGTCTTCGGAGCAGGATAAACAAGTAAATCAGAGGCGCTATAAACTTCTTTTACTTCATTACGAGCAAGCTGACCTAATACATTTATATTCTCACCAGATGATTGCTTCAAATTCTCAACTTCCTTTTCCGGACCTCCTGCAATCAAGGCTTTCATATTTACTCCACCAGACGCAATTTGTTTCACAGCCTCTACTATTTGAGAAACACCCTTATCTAGCTTCATAGTTTTTATAGACCCAGCATAAGAAACCGTAAACTCACCCTCTTTTAAATCAAATTTACCTCTGGCAGTTGTCCTATCTGGCAAAGATTCAAATTTATCTATATCTACCGCATCCCCTTCTACTACTACCTTGTCTTCAGAAACTCCCCAAGAAACAAGCTCATTCTTCATTGGAGAAGTTAGGCACACGACTTTCACACATTTATTACATCTATCTGCAAAACCATACTTATCCCTTCTTGGAAGTCTGTGTATTTCCATAATAGTAGGAATACTTAAAGAAAGTAGAGCAGGAAGTAATGCCTCTGTACGTGTATAAAGCACATCAAATGACTTCAATGATTCTGGTAATAAACTTCTCATGGATTTATTCATCATCCATAACCCCATAACACTTGGAAAAAATTTATTTTTAATATAATCACAACTTCCAACATAATTTATTTTTATTTGATCACTCACACCGTAATAATCAGAAAAATTTTCCTGAACTGTGTTTATTCTGAATGGAGAAAATATCTCTACGCTGTGTCCAAGCTTTATAAAAGCATCACATACAGCAGATACCTGATAGCCATGAGCTCTTTCTGAAGGAAGCCGTACATTGGTGCAATACGCAATACGCATACATATAGAGTATCTGATTTTTAAACCCGTGGACGCGGATATAGAGGAAAAAGTCTCAAAATAAGAAGTAGTGAATATCGTATATTCAGCCATTCATAACGAAGCGGCAGACATGTATGCCATGGATAACGCAATCGAAATATAATAATACGTGCAATACGACCACAAACACGAAATAGCTTTTCAAAAGTTACACGGAACCATGTGCGCCACGTTAATCCTGTTCGATGATAAACCTCGAGGGCAATATATCTGTTGTGCTTGCGAGCAAGATCGCATGTAGGGTCCATCGGTATGTACTGTATGCCTGGCAATATTTTTGTAGAGACGCCTTCTTTTAGTTCTGGTCTCTCATGAATAGGTTTTATAAATCCATTTATACATGAACGATGAAATAAGCGAATTTGAAGATTTGGATAACTTGATGCATGTTCTACAACTTTATCGTTCAAAACATATTTTCTTTCAAATAGATATGCACCTGGCTCATCCTTCTCTATCACATCAGTCATTCCCTTTTGTAATTCGTCACTTAAGTCTTCATCTGCAGAAACTATCATTACCCAATCATGCTCTGTGGCTTCTATGCCTTGATTTGTAATACACGAATAATCTTTTATGCATCCATTCTCACTCAAACATTCTTTTGATTGAGAAATAACTTTGCATTCATAATTTTCTGCAAGTGCGCGTGTTTGATCTGTGGAATTACTATCCAGAACAATGTGCTCAGAACAAAATAGAGCAGAGTCGAGACAATTCTTAAACTGATCTCCTCCATTTTTTACAAACGTAAGCGCGCTGCATTTAATTTTTCCTCGTTCAATAATCACGGTTACAGCCTACTAAGTCATGAGGGAATAATCTATAGTGCCCTTGTGAATATCTCATTTAATCCTACGTCATATCGCGCCTTGATTGAAAAAGCGCTTTCCACCAAATTTACCATTCTGCCTATGCAGGATGCTATTACAAGCAAATCTGATCCTGTATTACTCCTACGTCACGACATCGATTTTTCCTTGGAATATGCAGTTCAAATGGCAGAACTAGAAAACGAGCTTGGAATCTCTTCTACTTACTTCGTAATTCCAGAAAATGAATTTTATGATCCTTTTTCTGATATTGGAAAAGAGCAAATTCAACACATGCAAAATTTAGGACACGAAATAGGATTGCATTACGACACTAGCAAATATAATCCAGAGGAATATGAAAAAGATTTTACAAAAGACATGCAGATGTTGTCTGATCTAATCGGAGAGCAAGTTTCATCTGCCGCTCAACATGATCCAACTAATAGTCTTCATCTAAACATTGAAAATTTAATTACAAACGAAGCATATAGCGAAAAAATTCGATCACAATTTGCATATGTGTCGGATAGCTCAATGCAGTGGCGAGAAAAAACGCCACTTGATTTGATAGAAGAAGGTAAAAGCTTCCAATTTCTCTCTCATCCAATATGGTGGTTTGCAAATGGCGAAACTCAAGCAGATAAAATTTCTGCAATTGCTAATATTTCTCCTGAAAAATGTACAAAAGCTATAGATAATTTGAATAGGGCATTAGAAAAACGTGCTGAATTGGATAATAAATTCAAGAAAGAGCATGGTTAATGCAAATAATGCTTCGACACCTCTCGATTCGTTGTGCTTTCCTCGCCTGTCGTCCGTAGCTTTAGCGAAGGAGGAAGCTTTCGCCGCAGGCGAAAGTCGAGAGGCAGCACAACTCACTCGAGGAAAGCTATTTGGCTCCCGCCTACGTCCGCCGCGGCGGACTTCGGCGGGCAGGCAGCATGACATATTAGTAGCAAGCATGCAGGTTGCATATTGAGTAAGAAATTTGTCAGCAGAGATCACTTTAGATTTGCAAATACAATGTAAAGATTTAGAAATATAGCCCTGCGAAATTTCGGCTCAATATGTAACATTCAGCATGCGAGCGGAGATCTAAGAAGCATCCGGAGCATTCCCATGTTCTTTAGCTGGATTTCCGACTACTAGCATTTTATCTGCAACATCTTTTGTTACTACTGCTCCAGCTCCAACCATTGCGCGTTCACCAATAGTAATATCCGGCAAGATAATACTTCCTGCACCAATCGCAGCACCGCGCTTTACAGTAACGGTTCCACATTCCCATTCGCTAGCATCTTTTAGCTTTCCATCTGGAGTTACAGCTCGTGGCACTTTGTCATTTATGATCATCGCACCAGGACCTATAAAAACTCCATCCTCTATAACAGCTTTTCTATAAATACATGCATTGTTTTGTATTTTTACATTGTTTCCAATAACAACTCCTTCATCTAGGTAAACATTACCTCCTATCACACAATTGTCTCCTATTTTTACATTTTCACGCACAACAGTATGGTGCCAAATGCTAACCCCCTCTCCAAGAGTAGCGTCAGATGAGACTATGGCAGTTTCGTGAATGTGTGACATTGTTATAAGTTAAGTAATTTTGATAACACTACAATTTTGACCAGATTCTACAAGCATTCCAGCAAGCCTAAGTGCCTCCAGTGCACATGATCCTTTTACAGGAGGTTCACCGCCTTCTCGAACTGCACCTAGGAATGCATTCACCTCTGCTTTTAGTGGCTCTTCTTTTCTAACCTTATAACGAATCATATTCCCCTCGCTCACACCACGCAGATTTCCCATGGCTTCCCAGGAAGTACTAGGATCTCCTTTTTCATTTTCGAAAAACGTCAGATCTTGAGTTATGTAATTCACATGAAAAGTTCCTGCCTCACCTGTGACATATAATTCACGAATTTTTGTAGGTGTTACCCAGTTAATATTTAAGCTACCAACAATTCCACCTTCTAAATGTGCAACTCCACTCAAAATATCATCACTATCTTCACTTACACATTGTTTAGTTTCTGCATATAGGCGATCTATCTTTTTACCAGTTACAAATGAAAGAATATCCAGATCATGTACCGCAAGATCAATAATCACACCAATGTCTGACATTCGTGATGGGTAAGGGCCTTGTCTACGAGCTTCTATGTAATGCAAAACTCCTAATTCGTTTTTTTGTAGACGTTCTTTTAGCTGTTGTACTGCTGGATTAAATCTTTCTATGTGCCCAACCGTCATTATCACTCCTGACTTTTCTGCAGCCTCAATCAACTTTTGTCCATCTTCTATGCTTTGAGCAATTGGCTTTTCTAGAAGAACATGACAGCCTTGTTCCATAACATAAGTTGCAACTTCCAAATGTAACGGCGTAGGTACTGCAATTGTTACAACATCCGGCTTCTCTTCCGAGATCATCTTCTTGTAATCGCTATAAGCAGAAACATTGTATTGCGTGGCAATCGAATCGGCTCTTTCTTGATCCGTATCCGACACTGCAACCAAAGTAACATCCTGTATTTCTGCATAAACACGTGCATGATTCCTTCCCATTGCACCTACTCCAATAACGACTGCTTTTAATTTAGTTTGCATACAGCAGAAACTATACGTTCTAGATCGCTTTCATTCAACAAAGGATGCACCGGAATTTGCAATACTTCTCTACAGGCCTTTTCTGCAACAGAAAGGCTATATTCCGCTGATAACTTCTCTTGGATACAAGGATGATCATACATAGGTTTTGGATAGAAGACCGCTGCTCCCACCTCATCTGATTTAAGTTTCTCTATTGCATCATTTTGATCTCCACTAATTCTAATTGTGTACTGATGCCATGCGTGTACACATTCTGAACGAGTAATTGGAATCTCAACTCCTTTTAAATTTTCCGATAAGTACTTTGCATTATTTGTTCTCTTTTCCTGAAAATCATTTCTCTTTTCCATTTGAGCAACACCAATAGCTGCACACATATCGCTAGTACGAAAATTATAACCAATCATTTCATGCTTATTACGTTCTTTCATGCCATGATTTCGGATCAGCCTGCATTTGTCTGCAACTGAATCTGAATTTGTAGTAATCATCCCCCCTTCTCCACTTGTTATATTCTTTGTCGCATACAAACTGAAGCATCCAGTACCAAAACTACCTGCTGGACGATTTTTGTATCTGGCACTCAGGGCTTGTGCCGAATCTTCTATCACAACTAAATTATTTTTTTCTGCTATATCCATAATCGCATCCATATCACATGGATGTCCGTATAAATGCACTGGCAGAATTGCTTTTGTCTTCTCTGTAATTGCAGCTTCTATTAATGATGCATCTATGTTGTATGTATCTTCCTCTATATCTATAAAAACAGGTGTGGCACCTGTAAATATTATAGATGTTGCAGTCGCCATAAAACTAAATGGAGTTGTTATGACTTCATCTCCGGGACCTATGTCATGCGCAAGTAGTGCCGCAATTAATGCAGTAGTACCAGATGAAACTGCAATTGCATGTTTTACCTCACAAGCTTCCTCGAACTTCTCTTCGAGCTTTCTAGTAACAGGGCCCTGTGCAATTATTCCCGACTCCATAACTTCGAGAACATATTTCTTTTCTAGATCGCCGATAATAGGCTTAGCAATTGGAATAAACATTCTTAATTCGACACTATTGTAACTACAAATACTAAATTGGCTTAATGTATTTATCCATCTTTTCGATTAACCCCTCCAAACCGTGATTCTCTGCCACAACTCTATACAACTCATCTGCATCCACCCCCTGAAATTCCTGCACAAACTTAGAAACTGCCTCTGGAGTATCTGATCCTGGAGATTCGGATATACCAATAGCCTCCGAATTCGCATGTGTTGTTACTGGATAACACCCACATGTCATAGATTCGAGCATTGTCTTATCTATCGTTTCCGATGCCATGTTTAAAATTAATTTATGCGAACTATATATCTCAGGAAGAGTATTCATAGGTGTAGTACCCACAAATTTAACTCTAGATTCTAGACCTAGGTCTTTAACCAGCTGCTTAAGCTCAGAAACATAATCTTTTTCGGCTTCTATGCCGTAGATCACCATAGTGTAATCCTCTGGAAGAAGTTTTACTGCTCTAATGTTTATTTCTAGACGCTTAGATCTGGATAATCTATGCACAACGAGCAATTCCCTTGGATTAGACGTGATGTTTTCTTTCTTTTTCCAGAAACTTAGATCAATACCATGACCAACAACTACCTTTTTATATATTGGAAGTTGCGGTCCGCGGTCCGCGGTCCGCGGTCCGCTCTCTAGCCATGGAACACTCTGAGAAGTTGCACAGAAAATTCTTTTTACGAACCTCTCTACAATTCTCATAGAGAAACTTCTTTTGTAGTGTGTATACCAAAGATACACAGGAATTCTTTTTATAATCCAAAACCAAGATCCAAGTGCGCCATATATTGGAGCCATATGCACAAATACTGAATTATATTTCAAAGACCAAATAAATTTCAAAAATCTTAATATTTGACGAATTCTTCCATAACCCTTTTCTTTGCCCATCGAATATATTTCGAAATCCATGTCACGTGGATGCGAAGCATCTTTACGTGAAGTGACATCTAATTTGTTTTCTAAACACAAAACTTTTACCGTATATCCGCGCCTCATAAATGCACGAACCCACAGAGATACGAAAGCATCCTGCTGATGTAATTTCTGTGTTATGAACAGTAATGTCACTTTGTAAGGATACTTTATTTAGCCATACTTTGCAGAAACTCCGCATACTCACGAATAAGGCTTTCTTTCTCAAATTTGTCTAAAACCCCTTTTGCCTCCTGTCCTACCCTCTCTCGCAAAGTTGGATAATCGAGCAACTTATTTATTTTGTCTGCAAGATCTTTTGCGCTTCCAGTTGTAAATAATCCATTTTCTTCATCTCGAACTATGTCTGGCATCACTCCCACCTTGGTAGTTATTATTGGCATGCCAAGTGCCATAGCTTCAAGTGCCACTCTAGGTCCTCCTTCACTTTTTGAATTCATCACAAAAGCTTTTGCAGACTGTATTGCTTTATATACATCCTCATTTTCTGGAAGCCATCCAGAAAATTTAACACGATCTGAAATCTTTAAATCTTCAGCTTTTTTCTCTAAAGAAGATCTAAGTGGACCATCTCCAATTATTAATAATTTAGCTTCATGAGTCATGGAAATTGCTTCTATAATTTCGTTTATACCTTTGTTTGATACCAACCTTCCACAACAAACTAAATCATAATCTTTGACACAAGGCCTAGGTCTAAGTAGATCTTTATCTAAATAAAAAGATGGAATTATGAACACACTATCTGGATCGGACCCCCATTTACGAAGAACTTTTGCGGTCCCCTGACTTACACACCTAACTGCTTTTGCTCCATATGTATCATGAGCAAGAAATAGGTGAGACATAATTCTTCCTATCCATTCCACAAAAGATGCAGGACGTGGATAACCCACAATATGATGAACCTCCAGAATGTATGGAACTTTCATCTTTCTAGATAACCATTCAGACCCTATTCCATTATAAAAAGGAGGGTAATCATGAACCGACATAACTGAATGTCCATGCTCTTCTATTAATTCTCTGCCCTTCTTTACTATCCAAGCCGGCTGACGAAGTAAGCCTTTTGAAGATGGATGAAAATAAACATTGCCAAAAACATTTCTAATGCCATCACCTTGGACATTTGCCCTAGGACAAATAATATCGATTCTTCCCCAATGCTTACTAAATTCTTCAAGCATATACCAGAAGGCACTTTTCTTTCCTTCTACTACAGAGCGATCGCCTGAGATCATTAATATATTCATAATGTTGAATTGTACTCCTTGCTACACAATTTTAACCAATCTTCTGCAACACGATCCCACCCTCTGTCAGAGGTATCTTTTGATGAATCAGATGCAATTTGATCATAATTATCAATTATTTTTTCTATTTCATGAGAGATTGTCTCTGCATATATCAAATCCGAAATAACCATACCTTCTGTAAGAGAATCACTAAGCCCTGTTTCTTTTGAAAGCAAAACAGGAAGACCTGCGGCACGAGCTTCCAAAGCTACATTTGGACTTATTTCTGTTATAGAAGGAATTACCAAAAGATCTGCCTCTACAAAAGTTTTCTTCTTATCCTCTCCATGAACAGGGAATTTGAATTCTGTTATATCTTCTACATTTTGTTCTATAGACACACACTGTAGTTCTTTTTTCATAGGACCATCCCCTACAAATAACAACTCTATATCTCTACCGCTTGCACGAAGAATAGAAGCTGCAGCAAGTAACTCAGGCAGATTTTTAAACCCAACCAATCTTCCCATGAATAATATTCGAAATGGATCATGCTTTTTGTGAAGTTCTAATGCTCCACTTGGCAATGCATTCTCTATTACAGAATGTGATGGCAAGTATTTAAAATTATTTTCATAAATCTCTTCCTGAAATCTAGTAGAAAAAATAATATGATTAAAAGCTTTAAGTACAGACTTGTAAAAAGCTCGAATCAAAAAGTATTTTAATGATTTGAATTTTTTATCGTACCAAATTCTTAATCCACACTCTCCCCCATTATCTGTATACCTCTCCCAGAAGAAATCTCCACCAAGTCTGAGGATTTTCTTTGGCTTCTTTAGCCTCGCAAGCTTTAGAGGAACTCCGCAACTAACAGAAGAGAATGCGATTACAAAATCTGCATCATTCGCACATTTTTTAAGAACGGCTGCATAACGAAGCCATCTTGTAATAGGTCCACCAAACCTTGGAACACACTCAACTATCCAATTTTCATTATCAATTACTTTTCTCTGTTCTATATCCACTTCTCCATAAGTAATTACAGTCACATCTTCACCTCGCTTTTGCAGCTCAGATGCAAGCTGATGAGAATAAGTAGCCGGTCCTCCAATATCTGGAGGGTAAATACCTGTAGCAAGAACTATTTTCATAACTGCTTATATTATAGCCTTTTAACATACCACTCCACAGTATCCTCAAGCCCTTCCTCAAATGAAACCCTCGGACTCCATCCGAGTTTTTTAGTTTCAGAGGAATCTATTGCATACCTCCAATCATGCCCCGGACGATCCTCAACAAACTCAAGCAAAGAATGAGGTTTACCCAGAATATCTAAAATAGCTTTTGCTACTTCTATGTTTTCTTTTTCATCATCTGCAGAGATATTAAAAATATTTACACTGGATTCTGATGAATTTGAAAGCTGGCTTTTTAAAATAATCTCTATCGCATCCGTATGATCTGTTACATATAGCCAATCTCTTTTATTTTTACCTTCAGCATATATAGGAACAGGTTCGTCCTTGAGTGCATGCCGTATAACTGTAGGAATAAATTTTTCCTCTGCCTGATGTGGACCAAAGTTATTTGTACAACGCGAAATACAAGCCTTTATTCCATAAGTCCTTACTGCTGCACTTACCATCATTTCTGCTGCTGCTTTGCTTGCTGCATATGGAGAGCTTGGACGCAGTAAATCATCTATTTTTTTAGGAGGCTCATCATCAGACAAGTCTCCATAGACTTCATCTGTAGATATATGAAAAAGGAAAACATCATTATCTCTACAAACCTCTGCAAGATTTTGTGTGCCAATTACATTTGTATGTATAAAAGGAGAAGCATCAGAAATACTTCTGTCTACATGAGACTCTGCTGCAAAGTTTATGATTGTATCTATGCCATTTTCTTTGACAATTTCAGTCACAAGGTTTTTATCTGCTATATCCCCCTCTACAAATTTTATCTTATCCAAAACAGGATCTAGAAATCTCTTATCCGCTGCATATGTAAGCTTGTCTAAGACAACGATTTTATCGTCCGAAAAATTCTCAATGTGCCTGAGAACAAAGTGAGAACCTATGAAGCCTGCAGCACCTGTTACTAGGAGATTCATGATTATTAGAATAGGTGCTTTTTCCTAAAAAAACATCATATTATTTCTGATTTTCTAGTGATGCTTCGACACCTCTCGATTCGTTGTGCTTTCCTCGAGCGTCCGCCACAGGCGGACGTCGAGAGGCAGCACAACTCACTCGAGGAGAGCGACTTGGCTCCCACCTAAGCGAAATACCACCTTAAGCACGCGAGCGGAGTGTTATAATGTCGACACTATGAAAGGAATTCTTATCTGCGGCGGATCGGGAACTAGGCTCAAGCCTCTTACAGACACTACTCACAAGAGTCTACTAAAGGTCGGTGGCAAGCCACTTATTCACTATCCACTCAAAGTTCTACTAGATGCAGGAATCACAGATATTATGCTAATTACAGGCCCCACATTCGCAGGAGACTTTATGCAATTTTTGGGATCTGGAGCAAAGTTTGGTTGTGATTTCACATACAGAATTCAGGATGAGCCAAAAGGAATAGCTCATGCTCTGGCACTTGCAGAATCTTTTGCAGACGAAGAGCCTGTGTGTGCCATGCTTGGCGATAATATTTTCGCAAACAATTTATCTGAAGATATAAAAGCTTTCGAAGGAAATGGAGGACATCTATTTCTAAAAGAAGTAGATGATCCAGAGAGATTTGGAGTAGCAGAAACCGCGATCCGCGATCCGCGATCCGCGATCAGTGAAGTGATATCGCTTGAAGAGAAACCTGAAACCCCGAAGTCTAATTTAGCAGTGACTGGATGTTATCTGTTTGCAGGAGATTGTTTTGAGATTATAAAAACTCTTAATCCATCTGATCGTGGAGAATTAGAAATTACAGATGTAAGCAAGGCATATCTAGATCGCAACGAATTAACTGCTACTGTTATCGAAAAGGACTGGATAGACGCAGGGACTTTTGAGGCTCTTGAGAGGGCTGAAGAGATTGTGAAAAATATTTAATTTATTACCTTGGCTCACTTTCATTATCTTCTTTTGGCCAATCTTTCTCATTAAGAGCTGTACACTCATCAAAAAAAGATGGAACCGTTGAACCTGGAGCAGGTTGTCTAGAAACAGGAAAAAATTTTGATCTAGACTTACCACTTATTAGAGGCTCAAATGAATCTCTCCTTTCTTCGGATGACCAACTTTCAGGACCAAAACCAGTCTCAGACATTTGCGCTAACTATATAACTCCGCATATTGCTGTGCAATATTTGCCCAGTCATATTTCTCTGCATTTTTTCTCCCATTTTCACTTAATTTATTCCTTAGATCTGCATCGCTAAGTAGCCTTTCCAGAGCTTCTACTGCACCATCGACGTCATCTGGTTTTACCAGAAGTCCTGTAACACCTTGTTCTACAGTATCTGGGATTCCTCCGATGCTAGTTCCTACAACAGCACATCCTGCAGCTTGAGCTTCTATAAATACATTTCCAAAAGCCTCAGATCTAGAGAGTCCACAAAAGATTTGTGCGTGACCATATTCTTCGTAAACCTCATTTGGAGATAATTTCCCCGTAAAAGTTACTTTGTCTTTTATTCCCAACTCATAAGCCAGACTCTTCAGAGTCTTTCTCTGTGATCCATCCCCCACTATCCGCAATTTTGCTTCACTATTTTTCTCTGAAACTTTTTTGAAGGCTTGCATCAAGATATCTATTCCTTTCATTTTTTCTAATCTTCCAACGAATAGGATACTTCCATCAGTCTTCGAAACAGAATTACATAACTGAGATATATTCACACCATTCGGAATCAAAACAACATCATTTCTACCTAACTCCCCTGCAATTTTCACCAATGCTTTACTTATTGCAGTAACTTTATCTGCAGACCTGATTATCATGCCTTTTAGAAAACTTCTATTCGTAGTTTGCAGAGTTAAAATTCTCTTGGTTTCTTTATCGGCATACTTACAAAAGTGAAGAGTAAGTCCCGCAAAAGTCTCAAGTATCGCATGCGTGATATCTGGTCGTAATTTTCTTACTGCAAATGGAGCAAATATGGGAAATAGCCATTTATCTATAGATAATCCCAAGCCAACTCTCTTTATAGAAACAATACCTCTAAGTTTTTTATCTTCTCCAGAAAACTTCTTACTAGTAACTATAGTTACATCGAAATATTTAGACAGTTTTATAGCCACCTCTTCTACGCATGCTTCTGCTCCACTTCTGTAAGGAGAGAGAAATGCCGACAAGATCACTACCTTCTTCATGATTGATATATTACAGCAAAACAACTCATTGAGTGTTCATTAGTGGAACATGCTAATTAACAATGAACAATGTACAATTAACAATTATGGAAGATTTCCTTTATTATTCATTGTTAATTATTCATTGTTCATTTCTCGTCGCTATAAGCTTTTAAAATATTCAATAGCCTGCTTCAATCCATCTTCAACTGAAATCTCTTCTTCCCAGCCCAATTTCTCTTTTGCAAGTGAAGAATCTGGCCTTCTTTGTTTAGGATCATTTTCAGGCAACGGGCCATATATTATTTCGCTTTTCGATCCAGTCATTTTAATAATCATTTCAGCAAGCGCTTTCACAGTCATCTCAAACTGAGTACCTATATTTACAGGACCATGAAAATCTTTGTGATCAGCAAGTAGAAGAAGTCCTCGAACTAGATCATTTACAAATTGAAAGCTACGAGTTTGTGATCCATCCCCATATATTGTTATTGGTTCATTTCGAAGTGCTTGCAAAATAAAATTAGAAACTACTCTTCCATCATTTTCTGCCATACGTGGACCATACGTATTAAAAATACGTGCAATCTTAGTCGTCAATCCATATTCACGATGATAGTCAGAACATAAAGTCTCTGCGCATCTCTTTCCTTCGTCATAACAAGCCCGAGGCCCTAGTGGATTTACATGCCCCACATAACTTTCTGGCTGTGGATGTACTTCTGGATCTCCATATACTTCGGAAGTCGAGGCTTGTAGAAAAATTGCTCCTCTAGCTTTTGCTAGCTCCAACATATTTGTAGTTCCTACCACATTTGTTTGAACAGTTTTTACTGGATCATGCTGATAGTGAACAGGGGAAGCTGGACATGCAAGATTGTAAATTATGTCAGCAGCAAGTGGGCATTCCACCGTTGATAATGGATCAACAATATCATGATCAATTAAAGTAAATTTTTCATTATCCATTAGATGCTCTACGTTCTTCTTATTTCCAGTGAAAAAATTATCGATGCAGATAACCCTCTCTCCCCTTTCAAGAAGTACTTCACATAGATGTGAACCTATGAATCCTGCTCCGCCAGTAACTATAGATGTCATCATAGAGAAAGTATTAATGAATAATTAATAATTAACAATGAATAATTATGGAAGATTTCCTTTATTATTCATTTTTCATTGTACATTGTTAATTGGCCCGCTCGTTAAAAAGTTCAGCATATTTACTCTCGATTACGCTCCAGTCAAACATATCCTCTATGCGGGCCCTGGCTGCATTTCCTAATCCCTCTATCCTTGAAGGATTGTCTATCAGGCTTCTTACATGAGATCTAAGAGCCTCGATATCCCCTGGCTTAAATAGTAATCCAGATACTGAGTCTTCTATTAAATATTTATTACCGCCTACACCGGTAGCAATACATGCACACCTAGAAGACATAGCTTCCATGAGAGCATTACTAAGGCCTTCACTATAACTTGGTAAGACGAATATATCTGAGCTACTTAGAATCTCTGGAATATCATCACGCAATCCTGTGAATTTCACGCTACCTTCATATTGCCTTACGATCGTATTCCCTGGCTTACAATATCCAACAACTTGAATATTTAGATCTGGATAATCTTTTTTTAGAGGCACTGTCGCTGCGAGAAAATCATCTACACCTTTTACAGATTCTAATCGTCCAACATAAGTCACGGTTTGAGCTTTCCTCGCATGAATATTGTAACTCTCCTCGACCGAGTCCGCTTTAGCGGACGAGTGGAGAGGCGCCTCTCGATTCGTCCGCCCGCTGGCGGACTCACTCGAGGAGAGCTTGTTAAGGAAAGCTCGACTATCTATCCCCGTAGGAATCACAATTGATTTTCCATAAACCCCCATCATTTTCAAAATCTTATCCGGCTGCGGATGAAAAAATACTAATTTTTTGGCAAAAAGCATTACTTTCCATCCAGCCGTCCATCCTCCAATAGACATAATGACTTTTGGAATTATTCCTCTAGGCTGCCAGGTAACTCCTACAAGTGCATCCGTAGTAACGATTGGCTTTTTTCCAAGAATTCTAAGCCAAGGAACAATCAAAGAAGTCCAGAAAAGAATCTTATTTACAATTACGATGTCTGGCTTTTCGTTTTTTAAAACCCTTAAAACTTTAAAGAAAAATCCTGGAGATATTCCATAGTTTAAAGGGTCTGGCAAAAAGAAATCCCACACCCTATAAATAGTGAGAGTTTCCGAGACTACTTCTTTCTCTGTTTTCGCCCCCATACATACAACAACTACTTTATATCCCATTCTTTGCCAAAGCTCTGCAAGTTTTACAGAACTTACCATCCAACGATGCGGCTCTTTCCAATAGGGGGAGATGAGTAGAATGGTTTTCATGTACGAGTGGTTAGTGGTTAGTGGTCAGTGGTCAGTGGGTTACATATCGCGTACCTATTGCTTTGCTACTAATCACTACCCACTACTCACTACTCACTTGTTTGTGCTATTTGTTACAGCATCTGACTCTGTTAGTCCCGAATCCTCAATAGCATCATGCCTCACCAAATCTGTAATTTGCTTCTGCATATTTTCCATTCTTATAATTATTTGGAAAACGATAAAAAGGATTATTCCAATTGCTATAGCAAATATTGCATTCTCTTGATCTTTTATCCCAGTCCATGATGTTAGAAAGCCTATCCATTCTGGGAAAAGAACTATAGTTGCGATGCACCCCCAGAAAAACGACCAAAGTATTGCTTCCCATATAGTCTTGGTCCCACGCATAACGTGGTTCCATGCATAAACTATAAAGAAAAAGGCTATGAGCGGCACTACTACGATGTATGGGGTTATTTGAAAATCCATAATTATCTGAGGAAGAATCTAAGTAATATCTTACATGCTGTAATCACTCCACGGGAAAAAGACTGACCTTTTGCTCTAGTGTATTCAGAGTATGTAACTCCTACAGGAACCTCTTTTGCCTTCCATCCATATTGTGCAATTTCTCTTACAATTTCTGTGCAGAATTCAAACCCATCCATATGCAAATGAATCGTATATAAAGAAACCGGTCCAAAGGCTTTGAATCCCGACTGGCTATCTGAGACATATTTACCAGTAGTCATAAAAGTAAGTATGTTTCCAATTTTATTAAATAGCTTTGGCAAAAACGGGACATTGTTTCTTCCTTTAAATCTTGTGCCTATAACTATGTCTGCATCTTCACTTAGAATAGGGGCCAACAATTTTGGAGAATCATTCGGATCATGCTGACCATCTGCATCTATTGTTATAGCAGCCTGTGCATGCATTAGCCTTGCTACAATAATTCCAGTCATAGTTGCGGCTCCTGCACCTCGAGTCATTCTGTGAGTCACTACTATTGCTCCACAATCTCTAGAAATATTACCTGTACCATCTGTGGAACCATCATCTATAACTATTACAGAATCCACATGCTTTTTCATTCCATTTATAACATCAGATATCTGCGTTACTTCATTGAAAGCCGGAATTATTGCTACGGTCTTCACAGTATAAAGTATAGAACTATTATTGGTGATATGTATGGAATAAATTGTATATTTTGAAGAATTTTAAGAACGAACAAGTGGTTAGTGGTTAGTAGTTAGTGGCTAGCACGCTGCACAACGTACCACATATTGTTTTGCTACTAATCACTACCCACTACCTACTAATCACTCCTCTACATCTACAGCATCCTCATCAATCTCAACGCTCTCCGGAAGTATCATATAAGCAATCCCCCCTCCTGGATTATTCACCACAGATATAATTCCCGTACTTTCATCATTTGCAAAATCCATAAAATTATTTACCTTCTGATGAAGAGTTCCGTTTTGATCTTTTTCTATGGTCGCAGTATTCGTATCAAAAACTATACTATGAAATCCTAATGCCTTAAGTCTCTTTAAAGTAAGAAGATGATCTCCCTCTTGGTTTATACAATTAAAAAAGACAAGCTGATTATCATTTAGCGTAATAATTTCCCTATTGCGTGGAATGAAATAACTTATAAAAGTTCCCATCCTATATAGATAAGGTGTTTCCTTATTCTTGGAAAGCTCAACAACATTTTCTGTAATATTATCGTAATCAGGAATAGTCATCTCTCTAAGCACTTCAAAGGAAGCTTTTCCCCATGAATACTCATGCAAATTCATTTGCATGGAAAATTGCCAAAGCCTAAGAGATAGGACCATAAGTATTGCAACAACACACAAAGTCCCTCCTACTATCCTGGAAGCCTTATCTTTTGAACCAAATAAAACAGCTTCAACACATATGGCAAGGCCAAGGAACATTCCTATTCCATACCAAGGGATACCACTGGCTGCGAGAATCCATTGGAAAACATATGCAAGTGTCCCCCAGAATATCAATCTAAGAATTCTCTTCCTCCAAAAGATTGGCGCCAGAAGTAATAATGGAACAAGAAGTAATAATGGAGAAGTTGTGAGGTAGTACCCCTGAGAATCTACATTCATAATCACTCTCCATGGCAATTTAAGGAAATGACTAAATCCAGCACCATATCCCCAATATCTATCTAACTCTTCTTGCTCAGAAGTACCTATACATCTTTCATGATCAGGATCTACTGCCAATTCAGGAGGCAAAAATCTCGATCCTTCAGGAGCATTATCAGGAAGCATTTCTTCGCTATATACAATCATAGGAGTAATCGTATTTGGCGCACCAAGTAATGCAGACACATTTATCATTTTATTAGCCCCCATATTTCTAACCATCCATGGCCCCGAGAAAATCATAAAACCAACTACAATAACCATAACGCTCTTCCAATAGAACTTGTGTTCCGCAAGTTTTGCTTTTGTATTTGATTTTTTCCTTGAATAAACAAGTGGCATTACAAATAGTGCAACACCAATCACAAGGAGAGAGATAGTCACAAAAGTACTAAACAATGAAACGTCTAGTATCCCCAATTTTTCCGCTATCTTGGATAAGCTGATTGCCCTAGATTTTGTAAGTATAAGAGTGCCAAGAAATATTGATCCTATACCACTAGAAACTCCCAATACATCGAATGTAATCATGGTTCCTGCCATAAGAAACATAAGAACAATCGTAGGCTTGGTAGCAACTCCTGCAGCAAATAAAATTCCCGCAACAAACAACCACTTCATTCCATTTCCATCTTGCTCTTCTTTTTCTCTATTTTTTATCCAAATAACAACTGCGGTAATACCAAGCGCCCCATAAAAGAGTAGTGCATTCTCAGTTTTCATATCTGCAAACGAGAAATGACCAGCCATTGGTAATGTGTAATAGAAGAGGGCAGCAAATATTCCTTTGCCATCACCCAAAACACTTCTTGCACAAATAAACACAGCAAATGTTGCAAAAAGTCCTGCCATCCAATTAATTTGCTGAGCAAGTGTTGCCCCAAAAGCTGAATAATAACCAAACAATACAAACCCCAAAGACGTTAGATATTCCCACTGTGCAGCAAGCATTCCAGGAATAATATGGCCAAATACACTTACTTGTCTTGGCCCATTTATATATCTACCAAGATCATCCCATCCAATAGGAAATGGCCTTACAACTGTTAAGAAGTTAAATGCTAGATATGTAATAAGAAGCCAGATAATAATATTTTTTGCAGATAAGAATGATGTTTTGTATTTCCAGTTGGAATGCAAAATTGATTTTATCCAATAAGAAACATACGGATATCCAATTATTGGAATAGCAATAAGAACTACCCATGCAGTAGCAGAATTTAAAATCTTAATAAGTGCCAATATCCAAATTATCATAGTAACTCCTGCTGCACCCAAACCTAAACTCATAGCAAATTCTAATAATTTTGATGTCTTGAACTTAAAAAGCTTAAGCAAGAATTTACCTATAACAAGGAAATTCAATATCAAAAACATAAGCATAAAAGCCTGAGACATAACTCTGGTAAAGAATGCTTTCTGAACACAAATGCCCTGATACCAGTATGCATTTGCTCCAGCTCCAGTTTTTCTGCCCTCTTTATCTTGAATAATACATCCAGACTCTTCCAATCTCTTGAAATTTTCTTTTAATACAACAAATGCCTCTTCGGAAACTGAATCATTTAAAGACTCTCTTGAAGGCTCAAGTATAAGACTGGGAAGTAAATTTGGAACATCAACATAAAAAAGAGTAGTAAATACAAGCCATGTACTTCCAAAGAATAAAATAATTAAATGTAGAGCATTTACCTTTTTATCTATAAAAAGCCTTCCCTTTACAAGAACTGTATAACACACATATAACAAATAAATTAAAGCACTAACCACTCCGTAAGCAAGAAATGGTCTAGCTCTAGATATAAAATGCTGAACCATAGGCACTAGAGCATTTAACCCTCTCAAAAACGCAGCCGGAGGAAATTCCCCCTGTTTTTGTGGAATATCCTTAGCTATAGATTTCCATGCTTCATCTTCTAGAAGGACAACTATGTGTGCATCTATACCCAAAAACACTAACGTTGCATAAATGCCCCATACGACCAGAGCCAGAAAAAATACATGTGACAGATAGTTTTGAATTTTTTTAATCATACGAGGGGTAGTATAAGGTATCTTAGGTATCTTAGGTATCTTAGGTATCTTAGGTATCTTAGGTATCTTAGGTATCTTAGGTATCTTAGGTAGGATTTAATTTCTCGTATTAAATATGTACCTAAATTACCTAATGTACATAAAGTACCTAAAGTACTTATTTTTCTTTCCTGTGTTTTAATTTACACATACAATTCCTCTTCATGTCTAACCAATTTAAACTCGTATCCAAATTCGATCCAAAAGGTGATCAGCCAGAGGCAATCAAAAAACTCTCTGCAGGATTAAAATCCGGCGAAAGACATCAAACTCTTTTGGGAGCTACAGGAACAGGTAAAACTTTCACAATGGCAAATATAATTGAGCAGCAGCAAAGGCCAACATTGGTAATGGCTCATAATAAAACTTTAGCGGCTCAATTATGTTCTGAATTTCAATCTTTTTTTCCAGAGAATGCAATTTCTTATTTTGTTTCTTATTACGATTATTATCAGCCAGAGGCATATATGCCATCTACAGATACGTATATAGAAAAAGATGCATCTATCAATGATGAAATTGCAAAATATAGACACGCAGCTACACATAATCTTCTCTCTAGGAGAGATGTGATTATAGTTGCATCAGTATCTTGTATATATGGACTTGGTAGTGTTACGGATTACGAGGGAATGGCAATAACTATAAAACAAGGTGAGCAAAAAGTACGTGATACATTTTTAAGAGAGCTTACAGACATACAATACAAAAGATCAGGTGTGGAATTTAAGCAGGGCATGGTGCATGTTCTAGGAGATACGGTAGAAATATTTCCTCCTAGTGGAGACACTGTAATAAGGATAGAAATGGCCTTTGATGAAATTGAATCTATATCAGAGGTAGATAGTTTTACTGGCGAAGTACTGTGCGAGATGAGTGAGGCAACTATTTTCCCTGCCACTCACACAGTAACTACAAAGGAGAAAATAGAAAAAGCAGCTGGATCTATAAAAAAAGACTTAAATGAAAGAGAAAAAGAACTTATAGAAAGAGGAGATATCGCAAAAGCAGAAAGATTAAGACAGAGGACTGAATATGATCTGGAAATGTTACTTGAAACTGGATACTGCACAGGCATAGAAAACTATGCGAGATATCTAGGAGAGAAAAAACCTGGATCTCCACCAGAAACTCTTCTGGATTATTTCCCTGATGATTTTCTATTATTGGTAGATGAATCTCATATGACAATTCCTCAAGTGGGAGGTATGTATGAAGGAAACTTAAGTAGGAAAAATACTCTTATAGAATATGGATTTAGACTTCCTTCTAGCAAAGACAATAGACCCCTTAGATTTGAAGAATTCGAAAACAAAATAGGACAAGCAGTCTATATATCAGCCACTCCTGGCAAATATGAATATAAGAACACCAAAAAAGATAGAATTGTAGAACAAGTTATACGTCCCACTGGATTACTAGATCCAGTAGTAACCATTCATCCATCGAAAGGACAAATAGATAATATTGTCTCGGAAATAGATCAAACTATAGATAGAGAAGAAAGAATACTTGTAACTACACTTACCAAAAAAAGTGCAGAAGAAATTTCTCAGTACTTACTCGATAAAGATTATAAAGTTAAATATCTGCATTCAGATATTAAAACATTGGACAGGGTAGAAACCATAAGAGAATTAAGAATTGGAGAAATAGATATAATAGTAGGAGTAAATCTACTTCGAGAAGGATTGGATCTGCCAGAGGTAAGTTTTATTGCGATACTTGGCGCAGACAAAGAAGGATTCTTGAGATCTCGCGATGCGCTTGTACAGACAATAGGAAGATGTGCTAGAAATGTTCGCGGGCATGTAGTTTTGTATGCAGACAAAATTACAAAAGCTATGAAAGCAGCAATGGAAGAAACTGAAAGAAGAAGATCTATTCAACATAAATTTAATGAAGATCATGGAATATCTCCTCAATCGATTGAAAAAGCAGTTCATGACATTGCAGAAGAGAAAAATAAGCTGGAACTCAGAAAGCCAAAACGTGATAACAAGAAGATTCCAAAAGATGAAAAGAAGAGGCTTATAAAAGAACTTCAAAATCAGATGGAAATCGCCTCAGAAAACTATGAGTTTGAAAAGGCTGCAGATTTGAGGGATGAGGTGGAGATGCTTAAGAGGGAACTTTAGATGCTTCGACTATTTTCCCAAACTCCGCATAACAATCTCTTGTATCTGCTGATTTCTCCCCTTCCCCGTCGCAAGGATCTCCTGTGAATTCCAAGTTCCATGAAAACTTAAGTGTTGTTCTATCTTGTCCTTCTCTCCAGATCGCTTCCAACTTAAATGCATTATAAAAGGATCATTCGTTCTAGATAAAATATCGTCTATGAGTTGTCTAGCTTCATCGCCTGTGAGTTCTCTTTTTGTCATATCGGTATCTTACCCTGCTTCTACTTCTTCCACACCTTCTTCCATGTTTACCGCTCTACCAAGAGCAAAAAGCATATCTCCAAAACGATTTAAGTACCTAAGTGCCGCATAATTTATCTCACTCTCTTCGGAAAATTTAACTGCCCATCTCTCTGCTCTTCTACAAACTGTACGAGCTTGATGAAGATAAGATGCAACTTTTGATCCTCCTGGAATTATAAACTTTGTAAGTTTTGGAACATTAGATTCTAATTCATCTATCTCTTTTTCCATTTCTTCTACATCTTCTTGAGAAATTCTCAAGCAATCACCTCCAAAAGACATGGGTGTTGCAAAATCTGACTTTGCAATAAATAACTTCTTCTGCAATTTCTGCACCCTAGTTTTCAGGTCCTCTTTGCACTCGCTATCAGAAGCTATTACTCCAAGCAAAGCATCCAGCTCATCTAAAGTCCCATAAGCATGAATTCTTGGTTCAGATTTACTTATCTTCTCTCCTCCATAAAGCATGGTTTCTCCACTGTCGCCCAATCTTGTATAGAGAGGCATATGCATGATTCTAACAGGAATTTACAATGTAAACATAAATAAAATGCTATCCTTATAAAGATGTCGTTTGTAGATGCTCTAAATCGCCTACTTGGTGACCCGGCTCAGAAAGAATTGAAGAAGCTTACGCCTTTGGTTGCTAAAGTAAAAAATAGATTCGAAGAGGCTCAGAACTTCTCCGAAGAAGATATAAAGAAGAAAACAGAAGAATTCTGCACAAGAATAAAGGAGGGAGAATCTCTAGATAGCGTAATGCCAGAAGCTTTTGCAGTAGTAATTAGGGCTTGTCAGCTTTTATGTGGTACAGAAATCCAAGTTGGAAAATCCCAAGTAATATGGAATATGGTTCCATTTGATGTTCAAATTCTTGGTGGAATTATTTTGCACAAAGGCTCAATAGCTGAAATGAAGACTGGTGAAGGTAAAACCTTGGTTTGTACCATGCCTGTGTACCTAAATGCACTTACAGGCAAAGGTGTACACGTGGTCACCGTGAACGATTATCTTGCAAAGCGTGATGAAGAGTGGATGAGGCCATTATATGAAATGCTAGGCCTAACAACTGATGTAGTTGTACATGAAAAATCTGCAGAAGAACGTCGTGCTGCATATAACTCTGATGTGACATATGGAACTAACAATGAATTTGGATTCGATTATCTCAGAGACAACATGGCACCATCTGTAGATCTACAGGTTCAAAGGGGCTTAAATTTCTGCATAGTAGATGAAGTAGATTCAATCCTTATAGACGAAGCCCGTACTCCCCTAATTATTAGCCAGCCAGCAGAAGAAAGTACCGATAAATACAATTTGTATTCTGGACTCGTAAGTAATTTAAAACCAAATAAAGATTACACAATAGATGAAAAACAAAGGCTCGCAGTTCTTACAGAGGAAGGGATAAGGCATATGGAAGAACTACTTGGAATAGAAAATATATATACAGAGAAAGGATTCGAAGAGGTGCATCATATAGAGCAAGCTCTCAGAGCACATGCAATATATAAATCAGATGTGGACTATGTAGTAAGGGAGCAAGAAATAATAATTGTAGATGAATTTACCGGTCGCCTGATGCCAGGACGTAGATATGGACATGGCTTACATCAGGCCATAGAGGCAAAGGAGAGGGTAGAAGTACAAAGGGAGAGTAAAACTCTGGCAACTATAACTTTCCAGAACTATTTCCGTATGTACGAAAAGTTATCTGGAATGACAGGAACTGCTAAAACAGAAGAAGAAGAATTTGAACAGATATATGGAACACGAACATATGTAATTCCAACAAATAAACCAACAATACGTGATGATAAATCTGATGCAATTTATCGAACTGTAGAGGCGAAATTTAAAGCTGCTGCAAAAATCATAAAAGAAAAACACGAAAAAGGTCAGCCAGTTCTTGCAGGAACAACTTCTATAGAAAAATCTGAAGCATTGGGAGCTTTGCTTGCTGCAGAAAATATTCCACATGAGGTTTTAAACGCAAAACACCACGAACGTGAAGCAGAAATAGTGTCTCAGGCAGGACAAAAAGGCGCAGTAACCATAGCCACAAATATGGCAGGACGTGGAACTGATATAAAGCTCGCAGAAGAGGTATTGGAACTAGGAGGACTTGTAATACTTGGAACAGAAAGGCACGAAGCTCGTCGTATAGATAATCAGCTTCGCGGAAGAGCAGGAAGGCAAGGAGACGCTGGAGAAAGCCAATTTTTTGTATCTATGGAAGACGATCTAATGAGACTATTTGGTGGAGATAGATTGAAATCAATGATGGAAAGAATGAATGTTCCTGATGATGTTCCACTTGAAAATTCAATGGTATCGAGAGCTATAGGAAATGCTCAAAAGAAAGTGGAGGGGAGAAACTTCGATGTAAGAAAACACGTTGTGCAGTACGACGATGTAATGAATAAGCATAGAAAGATTATGTACAAGAGGAGACAGGATCTTATGAATAAGATGAGTAGCTCCTATAAAGAAAGCGATGAAAGTAATGAAGAAAGTTTACATAGTGAAATAGTTGAATATATAGAAAAAGAAATAGGAGCAATAGTTGTTGCTCATGCTTCCGATAAAGATCCAGAAAAATGGGAGATAGAAGATATAAGTAAGAGACTTGGAGCACTACATCACTCACTTGGAGAATTCAGCGTAAAAGGTTTTCAAACAACAGAAGAATTAAAAACATCACTGTGTGAAGCCACAAAAGATGCATACGAGAAAAAATGCAAAGAGTATGACAGTGAACTTGTAGAACAGGCAGAAAGAGTAGTTACGCTTAGATCTATAGATACCCACTGGATGAATCATATAGACACTATGTCTCACCTTAGAGAGCAAGTCGCCTTCTCTGGTTATGCACAAAAAGATCCTTTGATCGAATATAAAGACAAAGGATTTAGATTATTTGCGCAGCTAATTGTATCTATCGAATCATCTATAGTTCACACACTGCTACAAATAGACTTCAAACAATTCGCTCCACGAGCGATGATGGAAAGAGTAAAAGAAGAGCAAAAAGATCTGGAAACGAATATAGATGATATAGAAAATGAACTTTACGAAACCGGTGCAGGTTCTGCTATGCGAAACGGAAAGAGGCCTTCTTCTCAGGGATTACCACCTGGTATGCCTAAAACCAAAGTAGGAAGAAATGATCCTTGTCCGTGCGGTAGTGGGAAGAAATATAAGAAGTGTCACGGAGGCTAGGACGGCGTAGCATCGCCGTCCTCGGCGATGAGGTCATGCGGGCATCGTGCCCGCGGTAAACGTGGGCGAGGACGCCCATTTGACCTCATGCGCGGGACGCGCATGCTACTTCTTGCTCAAAGCGCTCTTCATATTCCCTTTTTGAAGCACGCGCCCAATCTAATAACATGTTAATTTATACCGGTGAAGAAAGTCCTATTTACCAGATTTCCACTTGAATCTCGTTTCGGCGGGGCGGAGGTGCAGACGCTGAGTTTAATGAAAGGACTGGGAGAGAGAGGTTATGAAGTTGAGTTTTTGGGAGATTGTAAAACACTATTACGAGCGGTCCGCGGACCGCGGACCGCGGACCGCATGAAAGAATTGAATATTGATCCCCCGCCAGTTACTAAGTGGAATGCAATTAGTTTCTTATGGCGGAAGAAAGGTATGAAGAAAAAGCTTATAGAAGCACTGAACGCGGAACGCGGAACACTGAGCACGGTTTTCATGTTGAGCCTAAGCGAAAAACTTCTACTCACAGAGTGGTGCATTCAAAACAACATAAAAGTAATCTGGGTCGAACATGATAAAGTAGGAAGATGGCTTAAGTGGAATCCATGGCTTCCGCGTCTTCGCAAACTAAGCAGGCTAGCAACTACAGTTACGGTATCTGACCTGAGCAGAGATATTTATTTGGATATGGGGTGGAGAGAGGAGGATGTGATTTCTATTCCTAATGGAGTGGAAACAAGGCTTTCCTCGAGTGAAGCTCCTAGCAAGGAGCTGAATCGAGAGGCGCCTCTCCACTCGTCCGCCTCGGCGGACTCGGTCGAGGAGAGCAACAATGTTCACCCTAGGAAAGCTAGAAATTTCCGCATAGGCTGTATTTCTCGCTTAACTTACGACAAAGGAGTAGATCTGCTTATAGAAGCCATAAAAGATCTTTCGAATGTGGAGCTAGAGATAGTTGGAAATGGACCTGAGAGAAATAAGCTTATAAAAGCCTGTTCTCGCTGCAATATACAAAAACAAACAAGTGGGCAGCAAAAAATTGAGCTTGTGGAATCAATTCCCAATATAGAAGAATTTTATAATCGGATAGATTGTCTGGTTTTGCCAAGCAGAGAAAATGATCCTTTTGGACTAGTGATTGCCGAAGCAATGATGCGAGGAATTCCTACTATATGTACAGATGCATGTGGAATCTCTAGGCATATCTCCTCGGAGGATTCAATTATTGTTCCTGCAGGAAGTAGTAATAAAATTAAAGCTGCAATTACAGAAATTCAGAAAGAAGAAGTTTTGGAGAAACTGTCTAGAAATGGAGAAAAAAGTGCTAGAGAAAGATTTTCTGTTGAGAGGATGGTAAATCAATATATAAATGTTATTAAGACGACAAATGAAAAATGTACAATGAAAAATGTACAATAAAGGAAATAGTCCATAATTATTCATTATTCATTTTTAATTATTCATTAGCTTTAGGGAGCATTGGACAATTTATACATAAAATACATAACCTACAAAACTACCAAAAACCCGCTATAATCAGAGATATATGTTACTTAGGCGTTTTAAAATTTCTCACAGATCCCGCATTACTGCAAAGCCAATAGTTTTGGTACTTGCAGCAGTTATATCTTTGCTATGGGCACAAGAAGTTCATGCAGAAGTGCACAGTAGTTCTATCGCACTAAAAGCAAAACGAACAAAAGAGATATCTCTAGAAAAACCTGCGACAGGAATATCTGCGGAACTACCAAGTGGGATTAAAAACTTAAAGATTCAAACTCTAGAAGGAAGTAAATGGTCTGAATGGAAAAATTTAAGCATAGATGATGATGTAAAAATGCCAGGAGAAAGACACAGCAATTTACTCTTCACCGATTCTGCAACAAAAGTAAGGTTAAAATCTGAAAAATCTACAAATATAAATTTGCATGCCATCTCTCCATCTAAATCTACAACTGATTGGGAGGAGGCAGCGGGAAGAAGCTTATCCCCTGCCGCAGTAATAGTGCCCAGATGGCAATGGGGAGCAAATGAAACACTTAGATATTCAAATCGTGGAGCAAAAGATATAGAAAGACTATTTAATAATCGTGATCCATTTCTAGCAGACAAAATAAGACATTGCGACAGAAGAGCTTTTTTGTATCCAGATGAATTTAGAGAAACAAATAGAAAGTTCTCAGATGAATCAGGTAATGCACTTTTGTGGCCACAGGGATATTCAGACAAAGTTAATATGATAGTGATTCATCACACTGCAGAATCTACTAATGCATCAAATACCCGAACAGGACCACAGAGAATGAGGACAATTTATGAATATCACACTGCATCTAAAGGATGGGGAGATATCGGATACAATTTCGTAATAGATACAGACGGACAAATCTACGAAGGTCGTGCTGGAGGAGATTATGCAGTGGGAGCTCATGCATACTGCAACAATGTAGGAACTATGGGGATTTCTCTTATGGGAAATTTTCAAAGTAGCAAGCCAACAGATGGACAACTTACATCTCTTAGATGGTTAGTTTCTTATTTAGCAGATAAATACAAAATAGATCCAACAGGAAGAACTCTTCATCATGGAAAAACTATGCCAACAGTAATAGGACATAGAGATGTAGGGCAAACATCATGTCCTGGAACATTTTCACAAGAACTACTTCCGCAAATCAGACAACATGCAAAAGAAAGAGAGTCTTCTAGGCCACTCTTTTCTTCTGTAGCAGCTCAGTCTTCACAGAATGAAGCTGCAATCATGGCATCTATAGATCCCATAACTCTGCCAATGGGTGCGATGAAGGAGTTTGATGTTCAATTTATGAATGTAGGCATGGATACCTGGAACGAAAAAACTTGGCTACTTGGAGAAGGTGATACCGGCGCATTCCTTACTGAATACAGGCCATATAGCTTCATAGCCGGACTTATAAAAGAACAAGAAGTAAAACCTGGAGAGATAGGAACATTTACAGTGAGAATCCAGGGTGGACTTTCTGAAAAAGAAGGAACCATAAATCTAACTCCTGTAATAAATAACAGAAGGAGACTTATAAAAAATATAGCTCCTGTTAAATTTAAAATTTCACATGGAAACCCAAAATATACTTATGTGACTTCTTACTTCCCTCCTCTGCATAGAACAGGAGAAGATTTGGCAGGCACTATAAAAATATTTAATTCAGGTTCGGTACCATGGGATCGAGATACTATTACAGAAGTACAATTTGAAATCGAAGGCGGAACTGGAGAAGTAAGTGTAATCAATCATCCAAATAGCATTGCCCCAGGAAAACAAGGATCTTTTCGAGTTCAATTACAAAATGTGGAAGAGGAAGGTAAATATTCTAGAACTATAGTTCCTAAATTCGCTGAAGGATCAGACATAATTGGGAATGTTATTACAGTTGCATCAAGAGCAGAACCAATCCCAGAAATTGCATTTTCTGGACAATCTCACCTAGCCCCGCTTCCCTCTTCTAGAAGAAGTAAAGGGAAAGAAACTGGAGTAGACGCAAGAATAGAAGCTCTTGCCGGAACTGAGCTTACACTCAAACCAAAAGAGCAATCTATAATTCCCCTTAGGATAAGAGCTGGTAAAAATGGTGTTAGAAGATATCAAAACATTTCACCAGTTGTTAAATCTAATCCAACAATAGTCTTAAAGCCAGAAGATGGATCACAAAGAGTTGGATCTTATTTCAAAGCTCCAATCTCACTCAGAAAATTCCAAACTCATGATTTGAATTTGATAGTAAAAGCTCCACGCAATATTGGTGATTATACTTTTTCTATAGGCGATATTAATTTCAGCCTGAAGGTATCTGGAAATTCAAATATTAGAATTAGACAAAGCTCTAGTACAAATCAATTATCTATCAGACAGGTTTCCAGAAGAACTGTGGCAGATAGGCGCGCAGAAAGAAGGGCAAGAAGAATAAAAACCGCTCCTCCACCTGTTCGATCTACTACAAACAATGTGGATAATCCTAATATAAGAATTCTTCTTTCTTATACAAAACCAAACTCTATCTTCAATTCTCCTTCTACAATGAGAATACAGGGTGGTGGAAATATAATTTTCCTAGAGTCTGGCCCTGCTCACATCACAAAAGAACATGATCAATGTAAGGTAATTACAAGTAATGGCCACATAATTGCTCCACATATTAAATTCTCTGCAGAGGATGCAAACTCTTTCGTAAAAATAATGACAGAAACAAAGAGTCTAAACAGATACAGAGGAATTGTGGAATGTCGAATCATAGACAATGAAATTAAGTTCATAAATGAATTACCACTAGAAACATATCTAAATGGTCTAGCAGAAGAGCCAGACACAGAACCATACGAGAAGCAGCGTGCATTCGCTATAGCTGCTAGATCTTATGCTCTTTTTTATCTGATATCTGGACAAAGAAAATTCCCTGGCAAGCCATGGGATGGATCTGATAGTCCTGCAAGTTTTCAAGCTTATGGAGGAGTTGTGTTTGAAGAAAGAAATCCTCGATGGAAAGATGCTGTGAAATCTACAGAATCTAAGGTTCTATCCTGGGAAAGAAAGGTAGTAAAAGCTCCTTACTTCTCAAGTGACAATGGAAGAACTAAATCAGCACTCGATGTATGGGGATGGGAACACACTCCATATTTAAACTCAAAAGATGATCCATGGTGCAAAGGCATGAGTAATGCAGGACACGGAGTAGGTATGTCAGGCTGCGGAGCAGAGGGGCAAGCTAACGAAGGTAAAACTGCAGAAGAAATTTTGCATTATTACTATCCAGGAACGAAGATTCTCCCTGTGCACTCTCTGAGAAACTAAGCTGCTTGCAATACAGGATCACTGGATTTCACTGTATTTACATTAGCTACTGCAGACTTAAGAGCTTCTACTCTATCGCACTTCTCCCACTTAACATTTAAGTCTTCTCTTCCCATATGACCATAAGCAGCAAGCGCTTTGTACTGAGGATTAAGAAGGTCAAGATCACGAATTATAGCAGCAGGCTTGAGATCAAATGTTTCAGAAACTGCTTTTTCTAGCACTCTATCGCCTGCAGTTCCTGTGCCAAATGTATCTACATGAATTGAAATAGGCTCAGGAAAACCAATAGCATATGAAATTTGCACTTCACATTTTTTTGCCAATCCTGCTTTAACAATATTTTTGGCTACGTAACGGGCCATATATGCCCCCGATCGATCTTGTTTGTTCGGACTTTTTCCAGAAAAACATCCGCCACCATGACGTCCCATGCCTCCATATGTATCTACAATAATTTTTCGACCAGTAAGACCAGTATCAGCCTGCGGTCCACCTAAAACAAATTTTCCTGTTTCATTCACAAGAAAACGAGTTTTTGAATCAATATAATCTTCACATACAGGCTCAATAACATGTCTTATCACATCTGTCTTAATCTGATCTTGTGTCACTGTATCATCATGCTGTGCTGCAATTACTACAGTATCAACTCTTATAGGCTTATTCTGATCATCATATTCCACGGTAACCTGGCTTTTCCCATCTGGCCTTAGATAGTTTATAGTCTTCGATCTACGAACATCTGCAAGTCTACGCGCTAAACTATGCGACAATTTAATAGGCAAAGGCATAAGTTCAGGAGTTTCATCGCATGCATATCCAAACATAAGACCTTGATCCCCTGCTCCCATTTCTTTGTGTGTTCCATCTGTATCTGACTCTCCTTGTGCAATCTCTGGACTTTGCTCATCAATCGCAACTATTACAGAACAACTATCGCAATCAATACCATATTTTGAATCTGTATAACCAATTTCTCTAAGCAATCCGCGCGCAACTTTAGCTACATCAACATATGTCTTTGTAGTAATTTCTCCTCCTATTACTATCAATCCAGTTGTTGTAAACACTTCACAACATACTTTGCCTGTAGGATCTTCTTTTAGAACTGCATCTAGTATTGCATCGGAGATTTGGTCACAAATTTTATCTGGATGACCTTCGGTTACGGATTCTGATGTGAAAAAGTAAGACATGGGGTGAGGGGTATAAATAAAGAAATAACTCTTTCCTTATAAGAGAAGAGTTGAGCTTTTGCTATCTTCCCGTATAGGGGCTGGATTTCCCACCTTTCCCGTATTAGGGGCGGTTGGGGGACATATGCAGACGGGCCAGTTCCCTTTATGTCTCTCTTGATAGTTGGCCCCAGAAGTAGCTTTGCAGCACTACGGGGCAAGCGGTGATGTTAGGCTTACTGTAGCGAATCTCTGGGTGGTAAACAATGGCAAATTCTTATCAAAACCTGCAATTAAAGCACATCCAATGGCATATTAAAATAACGGAAATAATGGCGGCGTAGCGGGATCGCTGGTCAAAATAAGTGATATGACAAATGAATAGGTCTATTCCTAAACGCGAAGCCGTATGGTATAATAATAGGAAAACTAAAACAAACAAAAATGTCCCAAATCGACCCACCAGTTATACCTAGCGGCCAGGAAATTTATGACTTGCTTATGGGAAAGATTGAATCTGATCTTCTTTCCAAAAATTTAGATGGTCTGGAGGAAAAATATAAAAATGAAACCCCAGAAGAAAAAGAGGAAAGAAAAAATAGATATAACAAAGCATTCGCTCAGTATCACAAAGAGCTAGATGAATATCTAGCAGGCATGAACCAGAAAATTGTAGAGTACAAGAGAATTTCTATACAAAGCTTAGAAAATAGAAATAAAGAAAAGGAAGAAGTAAAACTTGCAGAAATAGAAAAACAAATACAAAAAGAAAAATAAATATTTATTACCTAATCCATTATGGAAAAACACACATACACATCAGAAATTGACTATAACGAGAAAGAGAGATTTCTTGTTTTTATGGGGGGAGAAGGGGGAGATCAAGAACAACCAATGCCTGAAAACCCTGATGATTTTGAAGATCCAAGCAAAGCAGATATGCCTCCTGCTATTGAGGATGCCTCTGAAGCAAAAACTGTAGCAAAAGAAGAGGCTAAGAATACAGCAAAAAAAGCTAATCCTTTGGAAGATGCAATCAAAAATACAGATAAATGGTTTAAAAATATTGGAAGTAAAATAGATAATGATAGCAATCAAATACCTATGGATGAGGATTTGGATTCTGCAGTAGTTGGAGAACACCCTGACAAACCTAATACAAAACAGAGTTCGGACAGTCTCAGCCTAGAAGAGATAAATCAGAAAATTGCAGATCTGGAGCAGAAAGATCCCTCAAAATATGAAGGAGACATTGGCTCTGAGATGGAGGCTCTTATTGGAAAAAGGAATCAAATAGTCGATGTAGAGGAAGGCTCAGGAAACGTAATGGGAGACTTAGCAGAAGATGCTGCAAAGCCAACAGAATCAGCAAAAGGAGAGGGAGAAGGAGCGGCTCCAAATGACAGCGCAGAATCCCCCGAAGAAGGCAAGGAACAATTATCAAAACTAGCAAAACAGATCCAAGCAGAAGGAAAAATCGTTTTAGCTAAGGCTGTTGCCCTTAGAGAAGAAGGTAAAAATACTGAATCACAAACAGAAGTCTCAGATTTTTGGTCAAAAAATGGTGCATCTTTGGATAAGATTTCAGATAAAGAAAGAAACATTATAGACACAGAATTTAGAAACAATGCAGAGCAAGCAGGTCATCCAATAGAACCAAAGCCTAGTACAAGATTTTTAGAAGATCCTGAAACAAATTTCGACAAATCATACCAAGATATCAATGAAGTAATGGAGGACTTTGATAAGATGAATGGTAAAGATCAAATAAAGGCTCTTGCAGAGGCTTTTGCAATGATACTGAAAATGTTTAAAGAATTTGGAAAGGGAACTCTTTTTGATAAAATCGAAAAGGATGAAGATACGAGTGAAACTCCTGAAGAAACAGAGGTAAATGAAGTGGCAAAAACAGATAGTCCTGAAGAAACGGAAATTAAAAGTGAGATTGCAGCAAAAAACCCTGAAACTACAGAGCAAACCCGTGATGCAATAAATGAGATAGATGGAGATACAACGGAAAAAATTAAATCTAATGAAAAAGATATTGTCGATCTTGAATCGAGCAGAGAAAAATACGAAGAATCAAACAAAGATCTATACATACAAGAAGGAGAACTAAAAGGTCAAATTGGAGACTTAAGCTCAGATGAAGGAATGGAGACCAAGGTTAAGATGCTTGAGATTGAACTAAAAACAATACAGGATAGGATTGTCTCAAACAAAGAAGCTGCCCAAAAATTAGATGATCTTGTAAAAGAGAAAACCCTGGAAAATGAAAAACTTGAGAAGAAATCTGAAATTACAAAGAAGCTTGGAAGCGATTTTGAAGTTTTGACAGGTAGATTGAAACCAGTACTACAAAAAATTGCTAATGCTATAGGCGTAAATATAGAAGATATTCATTTTGGGCTTGAAGATCAGTTTGTCATTATCATAAACAATGCTAAGGATGTTGAATTTGATACTGGGACTAGAGATACTGAGAAAAATACTCTCACCATTGCCTTGAAAGATGTTGAATCAATTTTAGAAGAAAAACTTCCTGAGGCTACAACAGGAGAAGATACTGCTGCTGTAGACAATAATGCAAACAAAGAACCTGCCGAACCAAAAAGTGAATCTGAGACAACAATAGAAGATTCTGATACAGACAAACCAAGCGAATCTACAGAATAACCTACCAGGGAATCTGTACAAAAAAGTATCGAATTACACAAACAAGCATTAGAACAATCTGCAAAAAATGGGAAAAAGAATTTAGTAGATGGCTTAGGTAATTTTCAAAGTTATACAGTTGAAATCCAATTAGGAAAAGCAATTGATGTAGTAGAAAAAGACGACAAATTAATTGTAAAATTTAACCCTGATGAAATAACTGAAGGGGGCACAGAAGGCATGAATCCGTCTTTGAAACGTGTTATAGAAGCAGAGATTGGCTCTCAAAATCCTGAAGGCATGAATCCAGGCGAATTAACAAAATTTGTCGAGAATGTTAATACTGCAGTAAGCGAAGCGAGGAAAAGATTTGTAGGCAGAGGATAGCTACCTCTTCAAATACTTCTTATCCAAGGCCATAAGAATCTCTTTTTTAGAAAAAATAAATATAAGTCAAACCCCCACCGTTAAGTGGGGGCTGATTTTCTCCAACAACGCTGGAGAGATCTCAGAAAATGTAACACGCAACCACGATGGCAACTAGCGCGCATCCCATTGCGGTTATAGCTGCCCCTCCACAGCAATAATTCATCCTCAAATACAAAACTTGAAACGAGCGTACTAACTTGCTTCTGTGCTCAGGAGTAAGCAAGTTATCTTCCTGTGCAGACAAGGCATCGATGGTCTCCTGAACATGTTTCATGAAACCCCATGTCAGAAACATCAAAATGCTCGAAAACACACATATGCCCAGAGCAGAAACAAAGGCAGCAATCGAATTAGCCATTTCTATCCCCTTGTGTAAGGAACAACGTGAAATCTGAGACTAACTATATTTGTACAACTTATTTATAACTTATACAACCAATCTCTAGCAAAATATCTATGCTTCGACACGTACTTCGTCTCCTAGAACTGAGGCTTCACTTCGTTCTGCCTCCAGTTCTACTCGCTCAGTACGGCTCAGCATGACATACTATTTCTTCAAATATTTCTTATTAACCTCCACGGATCCGTATCCTAGAGCGATTATTATAAGTCCCAAAATAATCAGAGAAATAGGCCAACCGAGAGAATCTGCGAAGTATCTGTCTGTTATATAAACAAAATGGACTATCAAAAATACTGTACTGGTAAGCAATATGGCTTTGCTTTTCATATAGATAGATAAGAAGAGCCCTGCGCCTAATACGAAGAAGTAGAGGATCTGTCCTGCAAAAATATATTCTACCCTAGAGAATGCAGCAACAAAGAAGCCGAAAGATCCTACAAGTTGCAAAATTCCTACCAAATTCCTATTCCAACCTGTCTTAAAATTATGTGAAAGTGCGAGATACGATGCACCTATTATCATAGTTGTATATGCATATAGATCATCGTATTTATAAGAAGCCTGCCCTTCTGTAAGAGCTCCTATAAGGAGATAAATAAAAGCTGTTCCGTTTGCTATCGCAAAGAATGTAAGAATGGGATTTTTTTGTGCAAAATCCAATATCAAATAAAACAAAAATATAATTCCAATAGTTATTGCTATAGGCCACATGTGAACAACTCCAGTACTAAATTCAGAAAGTAGTACCATAGATCCCCCCGGAATAAGTAGGCCTCCTATAAACTGAAAAACTAAACCTATGTTTTTCTTTTCTTTTTCTTTTACAAGCATAGATCCAAGCATGGTCATTATAAGACCCATGCCTAATGTAATAGATACTCTTACAAATGATCCTATATCCTCCCAAACTTGCGCTATAAAGAAGATAATTCCCATAATCACTGCAACTGCACCTATGAAGTATAGGATTGTCATTATAGATAAATGAGACATGGATTTTTTTATCCCCTCTCCGGAAATAGCATCCATAACTTCGCTTTTATCTATAGATCCAGATGCAACTTTTTCTGAAAGCTCTTTTAAGAGTTCTTTTTTGTTCATGATATAAGGGGTTAATTGATTTTAGATGATACCCATCCTATAAATCGGAAGTTATCTCTATAGTAGTATCTGTTATCGCGATTTATAAGGTTAAGCCTTGTTTTACTCTTACCTTTCGTAAGGTAATAATCATACGAAGAATGAGTATCTATAATAGGAAATACCTCTGGTCCTCTTTCGTAGCCACCTGAAACATTTACTCCATCTGGGGATGTAATAGTATCTGTAATTATTTCGTAGTCTTTTGCATTTTCAAATTTAACTTCTCTGCTTTCATTTTGTTGGGTGTCATGCAGGAAAATTCTTACATGATAATTTTCATCTATGTCAGAAATTCCATCTTTATCTGTATCTCTAGAATCATCTAGATCATTTTTTATGAGAGAAGTGTCTTTTACAGAAAATAATGCCTCCATATGATTTAGGCATCCATACGAATATCCTCCAGTTCCATTGTCACATGCTGTATACATAAAATTGTAATTGGTTTCTACCGAAGTAAATGGGGAATATGTAGTAAAAACTACAACTAGTATTAGTGCTACTGGCAAAGAGAATGCAAGTATCAGAGATAGATTGTTTTTTATGAACTTATTCATAATCGGATTTTAGCACGAATTTTCGCTTATTTTTGTTTGTCTTAAGCTACTTAATCTGGAATCATTTGGGAATGGAAGACTACCCCGACCTTGGAAAAGAAGAGATGCTACGGGCAATATTCAACCGAAGACTTGAGGGGAAAATTATAGGAATTTCTGGAGAAGTAATATTTGCAGTTTTTTTCGTTATGGGCATGCCAATAGAAATGCCATTATCAAAAAGTGCTTTTCCTAAGGGTGCAGTGCTAAAAAAAGACGATCACATAGTAATGAGGAGAGGGAAAGCAAGAGTTGTGACAATTAAACCACTAAGTCCATCTGATTTTGTTTCACGAACTTCATCTAAAGAAAAAGTTAACTTAAAAAAGATACTAGAAAGCCCTTCTGGCTCTCTAGTGCTCAATTGATCAGAGTAGCGATGATACGAAATAAATATCATCAAAATAGTTATTTCCTATAAATTACTGCTAAAATGTGGCTCGTGCCCAGGTGGCGGAATTGGTAGACGCGCTAGCCTTAGGAGCTAGTAGGAGCAATCCTGTGAGAGTTCGAGTCTCTCCCTGGGCACCATAGATTCGACAAATGCATCTTATATGCATTTGACGGATTTAAAGTGTGGAGAGACGAGAAGTTTATCCTGAGCGAGTGAACGAAGTGAGCGAGACGAAGGGAGTCTCTCCCTGGGCACCAGCCTACGCGCAGCGTAGATTATCATCCGTAATATTTTGCAGGATGCATTTTATGAAGCATAAAATCGCTGCGACTTCGGCTGGCAAGCCAAAATATGTACAGAAAACCCTTGTTATATAAACTTTACATGGTAATTTAAAAATAGTTACTCGCTCATGCGATGTTGCTGAGCGATCGTTCGTTTCTTGTCAGCACGGAGGTGTGACATGACGTACCGTATCGTCCAGGTTCAACCTGGAGAAGACGGTGGAACTCCATTCCATGATGTTGTGAGCCATCACACAGAAGTGGAAGCCCTCATTGACGGGGGTGGTAGCGTTCTAAGAGAAATCCCTCTCAACTTACCCGAACCTCTCGAAGAGCTGTTTGCAGCAATTCGAAGGATACAGGAAGTAGGAGGAGATATCCTTGCCGGTCATTCGATCGACAGCCTCTTAGTTCACTTATTTGAGGCAGGGCAAGCCTCTGTCTCAGATTAAGTAGCCAAGGAGTGTAACTAAGCCTACCTAACAGTAGGCAAGCCCGCCTGTTCTTCTTTGTAGGGACAGGTGGGTGATTTTTTATTCCACAATCTTTATACCCAATTCAGCAATTTGTGTATCAGGCATTTCAGAAGGCGCTCCTAACATGAGATCTTTTGCTCTTTGATCTTTTGGAAAAGCTATTACCTCACGAATGTTTGGCTCATCACATAAAAGCATAACAAAACGATCTAATCCCATAGCAATTCCACCATGTGGAGGAGCTCCATACTCAAAAGCTTTCAACATGTGACCGAAACGTCGTTCAGCATCTTTTTCCGAAATACCAAGAAGATCAAAAATCTTTTTCTGCAAATCATGCTCATGAATTCTCATAGAACCACCCCCAACTTCTACGCCATCCAACACAATATCATATGCAACAGACCTGGCATTCAGAGGATCTGATTCCAAAATGTCGACATCTTCAGAACATGGACGAGTAAATGGATGATGAACTGCTCCAATTGCTCCTGTTTCTTTACTTTTCTCGAACATAGGAAAATCTGTAACCCAGCAATAGCTCCAAACAGACTCATCTATCAAATTAAATCTTCTTGCACATGCCTTACGAACTTCTCCAAGAGGGGTAAGCGCTGTCGTATATTCATCTACACCAAAGAAAATAATGTCGCCTACTTGAGCCTCTACTTCTTTTACGAGTTGTTGTGCAATGTCATCTCCTAAATGTTTTACAATTGGAGACTGGAGACCATCATCTTTCACTACGATATATGCAAGCCCCTTTGCTCCATGTCTTTTTGCAAGATCTGTTAGTTCATCTATTTCTTTACGTGTTAACTCTGCCCCTCCAGGCACGCGCAATGCTGCAGCTATACCTCCATCTTCTATAGGAGAAGCAAATGCCTTGAATCCACATCCGCGCACAACCTCTGTCACTAACGTAAGTGGCAACTCAAACCTTAGATCTGGTTTATCTGAACCATATTTTTCCATCGCCTCTTTGTATGTCAGCCTTGGGAAAGGCATTTTTTGAATCTTTTTATCTGGCCTTACTGCTTCTGTAACTTCTACAAAACAACCTTCTGTAACATCTATAACATCATTTTGATCTATGAAACTCATTTCCAGTTCGAACTGAGTAAATTCCGGCTGTCTGTCTCCACGCTGATCTTCGTCACGAAAACATCTAGCCACCTGAAAGTATTTATCGAATCCTGCAACCATCAAAAGCTGCTTAAGCTGCTGTGGACTCTGCGGCAACACATAGAATTTGCCATTGTGTAGACGAGAAGGAACTAGATATTCGCGAGAACCTTCTGGGGTTCCTTTTATAAGAATAGGAGTCTCAACATCTATGAAATCATTTTTATGAAAATAATCTCTTATTCGTTTCACGATTTCACCTCTGCGTTTTATGTTTGTAAACATACGCCCACGACGAAGATCTAGATATCTATGTTCCAATCGAGTTTCTTCTCCTACATCTTTTTCCTGATCTATTTCGAATGGAGGAGTTTTGGATTCATTGAATACTTCTATAGCAGAAACTACTATTTCTATATCTCCAGTAGGACAATCTTCTCGCACAGCTCCTTCTGTTCTTTTGCGAACTTCTCCGGTTATTTTCAGAACCCATTCAGGTCTTACTGTCTCTGCAATTGCAAAAATATCTTTAGGACAATCACTAGGATCGAAAACAATCTGAGTGAATCCATATCTATCACGCAGATCTATAAATACAAGTCCTCCATGGTCGCGTCTACGATGTACCCAACCACAAAGTGTTACCTCTTCTTTTACATTTTCTTTTCTAAGCTCGCCGCAGGTGTTAGTTCTGATCATGATTTGATTCTAGCGAATTTGTAGCAGGATTTATAACTAAAAGAAGAAAAATAGTGCTTCGACACACCCTTCGACTCGCGAGACTTAAGCATCGCGACTTCGTCGCTCTGCTTCAAGTGCTCGCTCTCTCAGGGTGGCTCAGCATGACATCGGGTAGCGAGCGAGCGGAGTCTTTGCAGCGTATGAACGACTTACCTTCTGTTATTTCTAGACGTATTCTCCCCCTCTTCAAATCTAAACTTCACAGCATGAGAAGCTGTGTTGTAGTAAGAATCTGTAAGAGTAACTTTTAGAGTATGTGAACCAGATGTATCCATTCTTCTGGATATTCGAATCCGCGGCATTAGATTAGATCCCGAAGCAGCAAAAGAAACTAGCCTTCCATCG
Organism: Candidatus Peribacteria bacterium; assembly: GCA_018652265.1. GTDB lineage: Bacteria > Patescibacteriota > Gracilibacteria > Peribacterales > Peribacteraceae > JABICL01. The sequence continues at coordinate 37,375 of JABICL010000034.1, read as the reverse complement.
AGCTCATACCTTACATCCCGAACCTGATGCCCAACTGTGTAATCTATCTTTGGTATAAATGAAGGGAGTGCTGCGAGTCCATTATTAGATGGAAACTTTATTCTCACGCTTGGTTTTATAAGTCTTCCAGGAGTGATGTCCAAAGTACATTTGTCATCTGGAAAAAGTGGCAAAGGAAGAGGCAGAAATGCTCCAGTTCCTCGGAATTTTTTCGAAATTTCTCCATCTTCATTTTGGGTCTCTATCCAATAAGAACTACCTGTTCCAGCAGAAACATCTTTGGCCCAATTCTGCACATCTTTTTCCCAGGTATGCCATCTGGTTGGCATAATGCTTTTTGGATCAAAGAAACTTCCTTGCTCTCTTGCTTCTTGTGGACATTCGTCCGAAGCAATAAGGCCTGTCAGCTTATCTATTTCAGATTCGACGCAAGCCGTATCAAATTCTTTTGGTGCTTCTCCTTTCATAAATATATCTGCTTTTCTGTACTCAACTGGAGTGCACTTCGAAGCTAATTTTCCTGAGAGCTTAGAAATCTGAGCACTTTCTAATTCATCTGGAATTTCAAAACTGAATTTCCCATCATCATTTACACTTACTCCTTCCTTATTTATTTTTTTGTGAGCAGCGATCATAAATCTTCTCCAGATTGGACTTGCTGTATTTAACCCCGAAGCCTTAGCAAACAATGTACCTCCAGATGCATTGCCACCCCATGCACCAGCAACAAGGAAAGGGGTGTATCCAATTGTCCATGTGTTATCTGGCGCAGATTCTAGACATCTACCATGTCCATCTTCTATCTCTTTGTTATCTCTCTTTGAGCATTTATTACTTGTGCCAGTTTTTGCAGCTGTTTCATATCCTGGTATAGAAAGTTGCTGTCTCCAGTATTCTTCTGGCCGTGCACTTTCATCACTCAATATAGAAGTAATCATGTAAGAAACTCTGGGATCCAAAACATCTCTTTCTTCTTTTTCTTCAGTCGCTTCATACAAAATATTGCCATGCCTATCCTCTATTCTAAGTAAATAAGTTGGATCTAATGCTTTTCCTTCGCGAGCAAAAGTTGAATAACCTTGTGCGAGCTCGAAAAGTGGAATCTCTGCAGCGCCCAAAGAAAGAGGCCAACCATATTTATATTCACTACCACGAGCCTCTGATAATTCATCTCTTCTATCACGCACTGTAGGAATTCCCATATCAGCAGCTAGATTAACAATTGAATCTTCTCTTCCTGCCATAAAATATGATTTTGCTGCAGGTATGTTTCTAGAAGCTCCGAGTGCATCTCGGATAGTCATTGGGCCGAAGAATTTACTATCGAAGTTCTCTGGTTCGTCCTCTCCTATTTTTGTAGGAACATCATAAAGAACAGTTGCAGGATTAAATCCATTTAGAAAAGATGCTGCATAAGAAAATGGCTTAAAGCTAGAGCCTGGCTGTCTAGGGGCACGAATAATATCTACATTTCCATCGTTTTCTTCATCCCAATAATCTCTATTTCCTACATAAGCAAGAACCTCTCCTTTCCATGGGTCCATAGCGAGTAGTGCAGCATTGTAAGCTCCATATAGATCAATATTTAAATCCCCTATTTCAGTAACAATTGATTCTGCAATCTCTTGCAAGTTGTAATCTAGTGTCGTAATTACCTTAAGACCACCTCGCTCCAAGAATCCTTCATCAAATTGTCCTGCTAGCATCTTTTTTATCTCTTCTCTTACAAAGAGAACGAAGTGTGGCGCCCTTATATTCTCTCGAGCTCTCTTGAAAGCAATATTTTGAAGATCAAAAAGTGCAGACTCTCTATCTTCATTTGATATAAATCCTTGATCTTGCATATTGCGAAGCACCTGATCTGTACGACCTCCTATATATAGAACATTTCCAGTCCCAGCATCCGGACCCAAGGGTTCGCCAGTTTCTAGATCAAAGTTTTCGCCTGCAAGCCCCAACCAAAAGTCTTCATCTTTTATATCTCTAGAAGATTTTATCTTTCCTCTGATCATTCTATCTTTTCCACCTTCCGAAAGAGTAGTTCGAACATGTTTTCCATAAGGATTTAAATATGACGGCAGCTGAGGAAGTGCTGCAAGCACAGATGCCTCTGCAAGAGTTAGACCACTAGAAGATTTAGCAAAATAAATTTTAGATGCCTGCTCTATGCCATGCGCATTATGTCCATATGGAATTCTATTTAAGTAAAGCTCTAAAACTTCATCTTTCGAATATTTATCTTCGAGCTTACAACTAAGCATGTACTCCTTTAGTTTTCTGGTTACTCTCTTTTTTCTTGATCCTATAATCGCATTCTTTGCAAATTGCTGAGTAATAGTAGATCCACCTTGTGAACCAAATCCTCCTATTAGATTTCTTATCACTGCTCTCGTAAATGCCCTAGGGTCAAAACATCCTCGCTCATAGAACCTTTCATCTTCTATGGCTATAGTTGCCTGCTTAGCGAAATCTGAAATATATGAAAGCGGGACAAATGTTCTGTCTTCATCTCCGTGGATTCTATAAAGCTCTTCTCCATGTCTATCAGTTATAACTGTGCTTTCTGCAGCAAACAGTGCGCCAACCTCATCTACATTTGGAAGTGTTAGATATATAAAGAGTAACCATACAAATATAAACCCTGCAAATAAGGATCCTGATATGAATACAAATTTGAATACACGTTTAAATAGCTCCTCTTTTGATCTGGAGCTTTTAAACCATTTTATGAGCTTCACAATCTGCATAAGAATCCATCCAATAATCCTTTTTATAAAAATCCCAATGCTTTTACCACGAGAAGAGCCTCGCCTTATATGACGATGCCTCTCATAAACCTCATGCTGTGAAAACTGTGACATACCCACATAGGATACCTCAAAATATTCCATACTTTTTGATTTCCCCTCATTATTACTATGTTACAATCTCATCACGATTTCGCTGCTTAAGCAGTGCTTTGCCCAAAAATCATATGAACGCAATTACTCCAACATCACAGGAAACCCGCATATACGAGTGTGCAATACTTCTGCCCTCTAGTATTTCTGATAAAGAAACTTCTGAATGCATAAAAAACTCAGAAGGATTCTTCACAGAAAAAGGAGGCAAACAAATTGCTAAACACGAATGGGGAAGACGCGGACTTGCCTACAAAATAAAAGGACATACTCAAGGCAGATATTTCGTATATGTTTATGAAATAAAGCCAGAATACATTAAAGAAATAGACGACTCTCTGAAGCTAGAGAAGAACTTACTCAGACATATAATCATTTCTACTCCAAAGAATTTCGAAATAGTAGATTGGGGTAAATGGTTCAAAGAATGGCTAGAGAAGCGTGATGAAGAAAAGGAAAGAGTAGAAGAAGAGAGGGCAGAAGAGGAAAAGAAGAAAATCATAAAGAAAGTCTCCAAGAAGGCATCAGCAGTAGAAAAAACAGAGAAAGCTCCTGAGGCTAGCACTGAGCCATCTCCGGACTTAGAAGATAAGTTAGAAGAAATTATTTCAGACGAAGACCTTAACCTATAAGAACAATGCCAAAAGTAATTTCACCATTCACAGGCTCAGATCAGAAGAAGCTTCCAGGAAGTAGGCCATGTCCATTTTGCAAAGCAGGAGTAATCAACATAAGTTGGGCCGATTTCCCCACTCTAAAGAACTTTACTGACTACTTTGGGAATATAAAGAAGCGTTATTACACTGGAGTTTGCTTAAAGCATCAAAAATCTTTACGCAAAGCTGTAGAAAGATCTCGCTTTATGGGACTGATTGCCTTCCGCAAATAGCTAGATGCCATCTTCTTCGTCCATTATTGGGCACTCGAAACAACGAGAGGCCATATTGCAGGATCTTGCAAAAAATAATGTGTCACATGCGTATTTATTTGCAGGAGATAAAGACCTGGGGAAATTTACAATCGCTAAATGGTTTGCCAAAAAATTATTAACAGACAAAACCGACACAAGTGTATTGGATGCAGAGCATTTGATAGATAAAAACATGCATCCAGATCTAATCACTTTGGATAAATTATGGATGGAAGATAAATGTACTGATTGGAAAACAATCTCAATGTCTTCGAATGTCACTCAAGAACATCGCGCAAAGGCAAAGGCAAAAACCAATGTGATAGGAATAGACGATATTCGCTCAATACAAGAAAGACTTCATGAAACGTCACAAACAGGAAGAACATGTTGTTTAATGCGCTCAATTGAACGCATGCATAACACAGCAGCAAACTCATTCTTAAAGATTTTAGAAGAACCTCCAAAGCATGTTGTTTTTTGTCTAACAACCGAAAACCTTAACTCTATACCAGACACTGTGGCTTCCAGAATGCGAATAATTCGATTTTATCCACTGTCTGAGGAAGAAATGTCTCCCATGCTAGATACATTCTCCGAAGAAGATCAAAGATTTCTATCTCATATAGCACAAGGAAGGCCTGGAATACTTTTTAGATGCAAAGAAGATACATCCCTTCTTAGAACCCTAAGACAAGCTCATATAGACGCAGAACAATTTGTAGAAACAAATTCTGCATTGGATAGATTCAAAAAAGCATCCGCATCTTATAAAGATCCTAAATCGGAAATTTTTATGCAGTACGTATTTTTGCATTTACAAAAGAAACTCAAATCCGAAAATTCCACCGAAGTTGATAATGCACTGAGAATGCTCAAATGTTTATTCCCTATACTTCACACACTAAAATCTAATACACATAAGGATCTCCTTGCAGTGCAAACTGCATTACAATGTTCTTCTAAATCTTCCCACATATAAAATGGTCTATCTCGCAGTAATGATTGTATCGGCAACAGGAATATTCTTGGTTTTTATGTTCAGAGGAATACTCCGAAGTAGAAATGTGAGAAGGGTCGTTCGCTCAGTAAAAAAAGGGCTTTCGGATGCAGAAGAGAGAAATGTAAAACTAATCCCAGATACACCTACCGACAAAGCTTTCAAATCTCCACGGGCTAGAGCTATTGAATTACAAGAAGTGAGAACTCTTATTCGAGATGCGGATCGCTCACTTGCAAAACAAGATTATGAAGGAGCAGAAAAAGAGCTTATAAAAGCTCTAACAGTGAATCATGAAGATAGAGAGGTAAAAACCAAGCTTGCAAAGGTTTATCTAGAAACAGGCATGGAACCAAAGGCGGAAGCCTTATACACAGAGCTTCTAACTGGCAATAAAAGCCCTGAATTATATTCAAATCTTGGCCTTACATTCTATAAACAAAAAAAATACACCGATTCATGTCACGCTTATCAAGAATCTCTCAATCTAGATCCGCAAAATCCAGATAGGAGCTATAACCTTGGAAGAGCATGTATCGCAGCAAAAAGATTTGAAGAGGCTGTCCCACTACTTAAAAAAGCATCTCAGTCACTTACAAAAGACATAGGACTCTTGAGGCTTCTTGCAGAGTGCCACCTACAACTCGGAGACAGAGAAGGAGCACAAGTTGCTTATAACGAAATAAATAGGCTAGATCCTAGAGATGAGGATGTTAAAACCAAGATTAGGGAGTTGTCTGAAGTGTCCTAATTTGCGTGTCATGCTGAGGAGGAGTGAAGCGACATCTCGAAGCATGTTATGTCCTTCGAGACGTCCGCCTGTGGGCGGACTCCTCAGGATGACACACTAAATATTCCCTTCAAAAACTGCCTTCTATGTTTTCCCATACGAGTTGGCAGAAGTGCATTCAGGAAATATGCAATTAGCTTAAATCCTTTTGGAGTGAACGAAGCGCCTGGAACCATTTTTTCTATTTCTTTTGCAGAAGCACCAATTAATCTAGATCTCTCCCATATTTCACGATTTGTAAATGGGTGATGATGATAAGCTTTTGCTCCTGGCTCATAAAATAAATCTATTTCCTCTTCTTTTAATCTAAGTCCCCATTCCATATCTTCCCATCCATACATAGAAACATCTTCCAAGAATTTATTTTGATATAAAACTTTGGCAGGAAGACTGATGTTACTTGTGTAAGTAAAAAAGTGTTGAATGTCCTCTGGAATAAAATCCTGCTCATACTTTTTTATCTTTGGATAACCAAATTGTATTCCATTGCTCTCTATCCACCTCATAAGAGATGTTGGATTTATAGATGGATCCCAAGTGCTAAATCCAAGCACTGCAATTGGCCTTTTACTGTCTCCCTCTTCTCTTGCTGCCTCTGATTCATGCGCCCGCATATGACTCTCGCATGCATCAGGAGCTAAGAAGAAATCATCACCTATAAGTAATACATATTCTCCTTTTGCTTTTTCTACTGCCCTATTTCTACACACTCCCTGCTGACTTTTTGGAATAGAAAAATATTGAATCTCAAATGGCCATTCAAGTCCCTGGAACATTTCTGCCGTTTTTTCATCTGGCCCATCGCTTACGACAATGACCTCAAAATCTTTGAATGTTTGATTTGCAATACAATCTAAACAATTTCGCAAGATGTTTGTACGATTATAAGTCGGAATTATGATGGATAACTTGGTGGTCATGTTGCTACATTGTCACACTGACTGATACCTCATGGAAAGTAAATGCACACTTTATTCATAAATACGGCCAGCAATCCAAATTTCCTTGCTCTGTGCACAGAGGAAGCAACTCTATCCATTTGTGATCTACCTACACATGGCAATGAGGAGATTATGCCAAAGATAGAAGAAATACTTGATTTGAATAATTTGGAATACAAAGACCTAGATCAAATTGCATGCGCCATAGGGCCTGGTGGCTTTACCAGCCTTCGAACTGGAATTGCAGTTGCAAATACGCTTTCTTATTCACTTAAAATTCCTGCTGCAGGAATTCATCTGAGTGACTTATGCACATCAAGAATTAAAGATTTTGATAAACCATTTTTATGGCTACACTCAACTAGAAGAGCTGAGTTATTTGTAAAGGGCTTTGGAGAAAATGGAACATCAACCCCTGTTGCCCTGATGGATATAAGAGATGTCTCTGGTTTACAGGGAGAATACATTGGAGAACTTATACAAGAACATAAAGACATTCTCGTAAATTGCACACAAATGGATTCTGGAAAATTATCTAATATTAAAGATGTGTTGCCTGGGACTCTTTCTTCTCTTAAATATTCGAAAGCTATTTTGATGCCGTGGTATGGAAGAGAAGCTTGACGAGTGGTTAGTGGCTAGCGATTAGTGGTTAGCCCTTGTCATTCTCAGGCTCACCTTCATCTTTTTCCTCAGATTCAGAATCCTCTGAGGCTTCAACCTTTTCTACTTGCTTGGCTTCAGCATTTTCTTCTTCAGCTTTTTCCTCCTCCTTGATTTCCTCGACTTCTTCGCTTTCCTTGATTTCTTTTTCGGAACTATCAACTACTTCCTCCTGAACATCATTATTTACTGCCTCCTCCATAGTCTTAGGTTCTTCAAGCTCCTCTCCATCTTCATTTACAAACACAGTCACCTTAGGTTCTTCGCCACGCACTTCTGCAAGTTTTGCTTGGAACTTAGGCAGCTCATCGTAATCGTACATATCTAATTCATAACCTGTAAGCTGAGTTGCTAAGTGAATATTTTGTCCTTTCTTACCTATTGCAAGTGGACGTTGTGCTTCTTCTACAAAAACTGCAGCACGCTTTTTGACTGCTCTCCCCTCTTCATCTTCATATTCTGAATCATTCACAATAATTACTGCAGCAATAGATGCTGGCTGAAGCGCTGTAGATATAAGCCTAATAGAATCAGCTGACCATTCAATCATATCTACTCTTTCTCCATTTAATTCTTCCATAACAGATCGAATACGAACTCCCTTCTGTCCTACACAAGCACCAATAGGATCTACTCTTGGATCATCACTTGTAACTGCTACTTTGCTTCTGAATCCTGAGTCTCTAGCAATCGCTTTTATCTTTACATCACCATTTCTTATTTCTGGGATTTCAAGTTCAAGTAGTCTTTTTACTAAGTTTGGATGAGTTCTAGAAATCTTTAGTTGTGGACCTTTGCTTGTGAATTCAACTTTATCTAAATACACACGAATTCTTTTTCCTGTGTAGTAATGCTCGCCAGGAATTTGTTCTCTCCATGGAAGAGAAACTGCACTGCCTTCTATTTCTAGAGTTACCCAGTTTGGTTCTACCTTTGTAACACTAGCAGTTAGAAGTTCATCTTCTCTGTCTTTGAACATTTCATATACTGCCTTCTTTTCTGCCTCATGTATCTTCTGAACAATAACTTGTTTAGCTGCTTGTGCTGCAATTCTTCCATATTGTTCTGGAGTTACATCTATTTCTATTTCATCTCCAGCCGCAGCATCTGGTTTTAGTCTTCCAGCATCTTCTACAGAAATTTCTATATTTTCATTTTCTACTTCTTCTACAACTTCTTTTACCAAAAGAATGCTTGGCATATCTTGATCTTCACGAAGAACAACTCTGATCTCTTGTTCTTTGTTTCCAAAGTCTTTTCTATATGCAGTAGCTATAGCTTGCTTTACAGCTTCTAGCACTTCATCTGCCGCCACATTTTTCTCTGCACATATTTGATTAATTGCTGCTATGAATGATGATTTCATGATTACAATAGTAATGGATATAGGTAAAACAAAAAACCAGCATCAGGTAAATCCTGATACTGATCATTTCTTACTGTTGAGCTTACTTTACACCCATTGCTGTATGTCCGCAAGAAAAATGGGGGAAATTAGGGAAACAAGAAGGCGAGAAGGAGTGAAAAGATGGAAAAGAATGAAAGGATTAAGAGGATTCGCTCATATCTGATAATAATGATATTTCCTTTTACTCCTTTAAATCGTTTAAATCCTTTCCATCCTCATATCAACCATGCGTGAATTTTCTCTTACACATTAAATTAATATCCATTCTTTGCTATATTATGCGCAAATAATCACTTTTTTCTCAAAACTATGTCTACACTTATATCCGAACCCCCAACAAAAATTATGTCACACGTCGCAGATCCTAGCCTTGCAGAACAAGGACGTCTAAATCTAGAAATCGCAGAAAAACGCATGGGTGCACTTATGAAAATAAAAGAAAGATTCGCAAAAGAAAAACCATTTAGCGGACTAACTATAGGAATGGCACTTCATGTAACAAAAGAAACTGGAGTCTTGGTAAGAACGCTAGTTGCAGGTGGAGCAAAAATCGCAATAACAGGATGTAACCCACTAAGTACACAAGACGATATTGCAGCAGCTCTGGCTGAAGAAGAGAATGTATTAGTTTGGGCATACAAAGGAGAAACAGACGATGACTACTATAAATTCTTAAATGCAGTTATAGATTCAGCGCCAGACATAACAATAGATGATGGATGTGACCTGGTCACAGAGCTTCACACAAAGAGGCGAGATGCTCTTCCAAAAGTAATAGGAGGATGCGAAGAAACCACGACTGGAATAATTAGATTAGACGCTATGGTAAAAGAAGGAGTTCTAGAATGTCCTATGATCGCTGTAAATGACAATAAAACAAAACATCTTTTTGATAACTACTACGGAACAGGACAATCAACATTTGATGGAATTATAAGATCTACAAATATTCTAATTGCAGGAAAGACTGTGGTAATTGCAGGATACGGAAGTTGCGGAAAGGGATGTGCAATGAGAGCAAAAGGACTTGGAGCAAATGTAATAGTTACAGAAGTAGATCCATTCTGTGCATTACAAGCAAAGATGGATGGCTTCCGCGTAATGCCAATGAAAGAAGCGGCTCCACTTGGAGAGATATTTATAACTGTTACAGGAAACTTACATGTAATTCGAAGTGAGCACACTGAGCTTATGAAAGACGGAGCTATCCTCGCAAACTCTGGTCATTTCGATAATGAGATTGATATAGATTCACTAGAAGGTGTTGCAAGCAGAAAAAGACGTGTAAGACATTACCTAGATGAATACCTTATGAAAGATGGACGAGTTATATATGTCGCAGGAGAAGGAAGACTAGTAAATCTAGCTTCAGCAGAAGGTCATCCTTCTGAAGTAATGAGCTTAAGCTTCTGCGGACAAGCTCTTGCTTGTGAATATATTGTGAAGAATAAGGGGAATATGAAGAACGAGGTTATTTCTCTTCCAGAGGATGTAGATCAAACAATCTCTACTCTTCAATTAATGGAGATGGATACTACTATCGATGAATTAACTGAAGAACAGAAAAAGTATCTGGAAAGCTGGCAAGAAGGGACTTAGAATATCTTCACTGGTTGATTGACAAGTTTTCTTTAGTATTTCAAAGTGTTTTTGTCGATCATTTTCAACAATTGTATTTATACTACTCCTGTGAAACTCCCCCCTATAGTCTGCAAAGTCGCACTCTATAGGTATCTGGGGAATTTACAGGAATTTTCGGAGGAGATAACATGAGCGGTAAGGGTCCCCACATAAAAAAGGGGAAAGGGAAAGGAACAAGGAGGAGAAATCAAACAAGGAGGAGTTGCATGCGGCCAAGTGGGCCGCCGGGGGTCGCCAAGCTCCAAAATGATCAGGCTCCGTCTATTAAATGGATGGAGCGCGACCACGAATTGCTGTAACTGTTATCGATTCTCCAAACATAGCCGCCCCCCTGTGGGGGCGGCACAAATTTCCACATGAGTAGCATGGATATTAGTGTTAGAATAAATAAGTTATGAAATTTAATATTATCGCCGTAACAATGTTTGCATTCTTTCTGGTTGGCTGTGACCTAACTGCATCTATCATCGGAGGCGGAGCACAGGAATTTTCTTTTGCACCAACTTACATGGCAGACGGAGAATCACATTCAATCTCTGTTACTTTTACTGTGGAAAATGATGTCGTAACCGCGCTTGCAATCGAGCCAGGCGGAGTAACTGGAAAAGAAATAGGTAAACAACTCGCCTTCTCTGCAAATATAAGAAAGCATGTACTAGAAAAAGAGCTAAACGAAATAGATATTCCACAAGTTGTAGGAAATGAGGCTCAGCTTACGGAGGTATTTCGAGGGCTAGTGGTTGATCTGCTGGCGAATTCCATTTAGAGAGCAAATCTACAACAAACATTTGACGCCATATTGCAGAATGGTAGCATTTGCTACCTTTACTATTTTACTCATTAATATATATGAGAGATTTCGAATCTGTAATACCAGTATCTGGAGAAAATAGAACAGAAGAAAGCCCTGCAACAGAAATGTCCTCAAAGGAACAGAAAAGAATGGCTGCACTACAAAGGCTTGAGGAAAAATTGGTAGAGGTTTTTAAAGCAATTGAAACAGGGACTATCTCGGCTGAAGATATTGGTGAACTTGGAGAATCTGTAATGGAAACACTGGAAAGATTCGTAAGTAAAAAACCATTTCAAATTGCAGGATTTATAAAAAGTCTTGATTCTGCTTTGGCAGCTGTAAACAGAAGAGAAGGTCCATCAAAGGGCCAAAGAAAGAGATCCAACCAAACAGATGATGCTCTTTTTGAGTTGAAATCGGCTGCAACTATTTTGTTTCAAACAATTGAAAGTGATTTTAGGCCTGGAAAATTAAGCAAGGATCAATTTATAGATAACGTTGGCCTCAAGGCAACTGTTGATGAAACTGTTGATGCATATCGCAATAAAACTAAACAAGAAATATTAAATGCAGCTTCTCATTTCCAATCTAACACAAAGTCAATATTAGATACTAATCTAGAAAGAGCTAGAAAAGCAGAGAAGGATCGTAGGAGAAGAAGATTTTAGAAAATGAATGCTCTAAAAGATAGTGCCCCTTCGTTCTGCTTCGCAAGCTACGCAGAACTTCGGAGCACATAGTATCTTGCGATTTGCTGCGTAATTAATTGTTTGCTAGATAGTACCCCTTCGTCCGCCTGCGGCGGACTTCGGAGCACATAGTATCTTCGGACTCAAACTTCGTGCTTCGCACTCGTTTTCGTCTCGAATTCAACTATGGCGGGGCTGACGGGACTCGAACCCGCGACCTTCCGCGTGACAGGCGGACGCTCTAACCAGCTGAGCTACAGCCCCACAATTATGTGAGGAGCAAAATATGAATTAAAATCGAAAAGATCTGCTGCAAAACTCTATCAGAAAATGTCATACTATGGCTATGCCGAAAGTCACTTTTATTTTGCCAGATGGCACAGAGAAAATTGTCGAAACAGAGGAAGGAAAGACTCTTTTACAGGCTGCACAGGAAAATGGGGTAGAAATGGAGAGCGCCTGTGGTGGGAATGGATTTTGTACTACTTGTGCCTGCAAGATGAAGGAAGGGCAGGCAGCCATAGATGAAGAAAAAGTAAGTCCCGTGAATGACAAAGAGGAAAACATGGGAGTGGAGGGTCCTGATAACAGACTTGGATGTCAGGCTAAAGTTATAGGAGATATAACTGTTAATATTGAGGATTTCTAATAAACATTTAAATTGGGCACCTTATTTTCCCGATATGTTTTTACAATATCTTAATTACCATAAAGATCATCTATTTCGCGATGCCTTCTCTCTGTTCTATATCTTCTACTAATCCCTCCTTCATCGATCGATTTTTTTCTTGCGCGCTCTTCTGCTTTCTTCCTCTTCGCTTTTTCTTCCTCTTCACTCTTTTTTCTGACATCAGCCATAAAATCGTCGTATGTCTTAGTCTCCTTTGGGATTCGTCCCAATCTTTTCATTTCAGCAAACCACGCAAGTTTATAAACTCTAATACTTTCAGCTACTCCTGCATCAGCCGGATCCATGCAATGGGTTTGTTCATCAAACTGATGATATTCTTTGGAATACTGATATCTTTTTTCGCGAGGAGGATTGAAAAGTCCTCCATTCCTTGCATCTTTTTTAGCCTGCTCAACAACTTCATCATATTCTGGTCCAAAATTTGTAACATCATCTTCTTTGAGAAGTTTCTGATTTTTTTCCTCCTCCAGTTGAGCTGGATTGATTGCCTTTATTAGCGCTACTCTTAATTCTCGAATTTTCTCTGCATCCTCATGTGTAACCGTAAGATAAAAAGCGGGCTGATAAAGCAATACCTGCTTAACAATGGCAGCATCTTCTGTCCTTGTTTCCGATCTTAAATTCTTTCCTTCTGCCCCTTGTATGTTAAGAACTTCAAAACCTTGTTGTCGAATCCCAACAAGCCATGTTGCAATTGCACTCGCATTTTTTTCATCTAAATGCTGACCTTCTGCCACTTGGACCATAATTTGTTCTCTTTCCATAGCAAGGAATCATATTCCTCCACACAGAAACAGCAAGAAATTTTTCTGCCTTCTTCGGCTATAATAAAGTGGCAGCATGCAGACAAAGCCCCTCTCCCTCATAGGAAAGAATTGGATCCTTCCGGAGAGAATAGGAGAAATAGACTGTATTCAAAGAATTTCAGAAGAGAGAGGAATCGACACAGAGAAATTTGGATCCTGGAATGATTTAGTAGATCCAAAAACTCTGGGAGATATAGAGAAAGCATGCGAGAGAATAAACCATGCAATCTCAACTAGAGAAACTGTAGGAATAATCGGAGATTATGATGCAGATGGAATTACAGGAGCGGTGCAGCTTATAAGATTCTTCAGGCGCCATGGGCTTGAGCCTGTAGTTATACTCCCCCATCGCATAGAACACGGATATGGAATTCATCCTGACTTCATAGATGATTTATATTCGAAAGGTGCTTCGCTAATAATCACAGTAGATAATGGAATAAATGCAGTAGAAGAAATAAAGAGGGCAAAGGAGATGGGAATAGATACGATTGTGACAGACCACCATGCACCACTCACTTCGTTCGGGTGCACGGCAGGCCATTCCCCACTCGTTCGCTGTGGCGAACTCGGGTGCACAGCAAGCCACTTCCCCATCATCGTTCACCCATTCGCAAAAACAAAACACTCAAATGAAAATCTTTGTGGATCTGGAGTTGTATTTACTCTCATAAGAGCACTGGAGAATAATGATTGGGAAGAAAGAGATATAGATGTATCTCTTGCTGCGATAGGAACAGTGGGAGATGTAATGTTACTTACGGGAGAAAATAGAACTATAGTTCAGCTAGGACTTGAAGCTATGCAAAATGGATCTGATGACGCTGTATTTGATTTGGTTAAATCTATAAAAAAAGAAAGTGAAGAAGTGGTTAGCTCTCATATAGGATATAGAATCGCACCAAGAATAAATGCTGCAGGAAGAATTGCTGATCCTAGATTATCTTTAAATGCACTACTTGAAGGTGGAGATTACATTCCACAAATGGAATTATTAAACACCCAGAGACAACAAATGGTTGCAAATGCGATGCAAGAGGTTGGATTGATCGATACAAATCATTCAATAATTACTCTACAGTCCCCATCTTTCCACCAAGGAATCGTGGGACTTATTGCAGGAAGACTTTCCCAGAAATACTCTATACCAGCAATTGTAGGTACTCTGAAATCTAATATGATCATCTGCTCTCTTCGTAGCATTCCTGAATACAACGTAGTAGAGGCTCTAGAAAGATGCTCTGAGTATTTAGTAAACTTCGGAGGGCATGCCGAGGCCGCTGGATGCACAGTGGAAAAATCTAATTGGATTAAATTTACGGATGCGATTAAAAATGATGCAGACGAAAGACTGGAGAAATATGATCTTGTTCCATCATTGGAAATAAATGCAGAAATATCTTTAGAAGACTTGAGTCTAAATTTTGTAAAAGACTTACAAAAACTTGAACCTTTTGGAAATGGAAACCCAGAACCCAAATTTTTACTTAGAAACCAAACTATTTCTGGAATTAGATGTGTGGGACAAGAAAATGATCACTTGCAATGCTTCATAGGAAGAATAAAAGTCATTGGCTTCGGCCTTGGGCATCTTGCATCTAAAATTCCAAGTCGTTGTGACGTTGTCTGCAAACTTGGAATAGATAATTGGAATGAAGAAAGTAGGGTGCAGATATTTTTGGAGGATATAGCAATTTAAAAAAGCTAAAGATATCAACGATGAAGAAAAATTTATCTGTATAATTAAGAGTGGAGGGATCGCATAGTGGCCTAGTGCGCTCGCTTGGAAAGCGAGTAGACCTGCAAGGGTCTCGGGGGTTCGAATCCCCCTCTCTCCGCCATTCGATTCGCTATTTGCTTCGCAAATAGCTCACTCATGGTAAACCATTCAATTGTTTACAAACGAATCGAATGATCCTGAGCGATTCGCCGAAGGCGAAGAGTCGAAGGACCATTTTATGTAAGAATCGCAGGCGCAGAGTAAAGCCAAAGATACTGCCTGCCTGCCGAAGCCTTGGCGTAGGCAGGTATCCGCCGAAGTTCTGCGAAGCAGAACGTAGGTGGACTATCTAGCCGAGCACTACGAAGAGCATAAGTGTACTATCTTTTAGAGCATTCCCTTTAAGCCTTCTTCCCTGCTTGCAACCTCTTTGCGAGGGTTCGCAGAAAAGCAGTGGAGACTTTTGCCTTTTTATACTCACCAGTTTCTGGATCGTATATTCGTTTTGTCTGTAGATTTGGTTTAAACACACGCTTAGTTGCTCGCATAGATTTACTACGCAGATTTCCTACAGATGTTTTTTTGCCTGTTTTTGAACACTTTCTAGACATAATTACGAATGAATAATTAACCGTTTTAGGTTAAGGTAGGAGCACTTTAGCACGCAAAAAGCGAAAGAGAAAAGTAATTAATCCGCAATATATGTCCATAAGCCCACCATTTATCATATCTATGCTAATTGCACTTACTGTGCATGAGGTCTCACATGGGCTAATGGCACTCAAATTAGGGGATCCTACGGCTAAATATGAGGGAAGACTGACGCTAAATCCGCTAGCTCACTTAGATTTATTTGGCACTCTTATGTTCTTTTTTGTTGGTTTTGGATGGGCAAAGCCAGTGCCAGTAAACCCAAGATATTTTAAGGGAAACATAAAAAAAGGAATGACCCTTACAGCTCTAGCAGGACCTGCAAGTAATTTAATTTTAGCAATCATCACAATACTAATTGCCAAGATTATCTTTATGTCTGGCATAAGCGCTGGCCCTGGAGCATCCAGATTTTTCATGGAACTTTTTCAATCAATGCTATTTCTAAATCTTGGACTTATGGCATTTAACCTGCTTCCTGTAGCCCCTCTCGATGGCTCTAAAGTCCTTGCCATGTTTATTCCATATCATCACGAAGGAAAATATGAGGATTACCTGAGAAATGGTCCTATGATTCTTCTGGCGCTCCTTATGATGGAAAGAATGTTGGGAATCCCTCTGATAATAGGTTGGATATCAGCAATAATTACGCCAATTTTACTTGTCATAGAGAAGATACTTTGAAAATATACGGTGCCTATTTCTTAATTTAATGTATAGAAATGATTGCACCTTCAGTTTCTGTGAACCTAGAAAATAGAGTTTTTGATGAATTTAGCACAATCAGAAATTATAGAAATCTCAATACAAAACTTCATAATGTTAGATTAAATGGAAATCGTTTAATTATTCAGCTCATCTGCAAAAATGCACAAGAAACAAGACAGTTATTTGTAGATGCTCTAAAACATAGATTGCCTGAATTCGAATTAGAAGTAGAGGTTTTTGCAAAGCGCCCAAAGAGGAAAAACCGAAGTTTAAAGGGATAATTCCTCCAAATACCCCCTAACCCTTCCTCCATACCTCTTCGTTCTCACTCTATCGTCTAGCAAAATTACGTTTGCATCTTCTTTTCTATGGTCATTATAGGATCTCAAAATTCTAAACATCCTATTTAAAAGCCTTGGAATGAAATACTCATTGAAAGAATCGCTGTAAAGCTCCTCTCCCCTACGCGAGAGCACAGCCTGAGATGGATGATCAAATGGCAAAGTGTGAACCCACATGTGATCTACAGTGCCTGGGGGAAGCTCTAATCCTTCATATACCCAAGGAGTTATCATAAGGATTGTAGGCCCATCTGAAGCACAGAACTCAGCCTGCATTCGCCCCGTTCCACCGCTTAGTCCTTGGCAGATTAATGTAATTCCTTTTTCTTCTAAGGCCTCCACATATTTTATGAATAATTGTTCTATTGTTCTTTTGCTAGAAATTAGAGCTACAACTTTTCCATCTACATAATTAATTAATCTATCTAATGTCATATGCTCATCTGCAAATGCTATAGGAGCCATTTCCGATTTGTCCTCAATGATTTCTACCTCACTATCCTCCGAAGTAACTGCGGGATAATTTCCTCCTGGAGGAAGGATTAGTTTTGTTTTGAATTTATCATAAACATTTTCTTTTAGAACTTTTGAAATGTTTGTAGGAACAGACTGAACTATTTGTCCTCCATCACGAAATTGTGAAATATATGCAATTCTTCCCTCTAGATTTTCTGGATTTAAAATATTAGATAGATCTTCTAGTCTGTCTCGCACTTGATTTGTAAGTTCTTTTTTCAAAAATTCAGAAAGCCTATCTCTAAGTCCTTTTGCATTTTTGTGAACCAAATCTGCTTCTACAAAATATCTTGTATCTTGGAAATTTCTGACCTTCTCTATCCATATCTGATAAGCATCTAAGAAACTTGTAAGCTCATCATCTCCTTCTGCTGCAGCCCTGATTGGATCTATAGAAAAAGACCATCTAAGGGCCTTGGTTGCAGTGTCCTCTAGCATAGAAGAGTCGTCTATAAGGATTTGATCTCCTTTGCATGGTCCTTCTCCATTTTTTATAAGCTCAAGCAATTGTTTATGGTCTATGAGAATCTTGTTTTGCGCTTCTGTAATTTGCTTTTTATATGCATCTGAATCTTTTGTGCATGCAAGTTTTCCTTTCCATACATCGCGCTCCTCTGCATGAATTGGGAAATTATTTTGGATTTCTGGTTTATATAAATGAAGCTTAATTGCAAGAGTTGTTTCATACACAGAAAATTCTTCCTGCGATAAAAACTTATCTCTCTCTGAGGGCTCTATAACAAATTGAGGAGGATGGATTACAGAAAAATCATTTGCACCACTTCCTATAAGCCTAAGTGTTGAATGTAAATTTTTTACTGTAATCCAAGTTTTATTGCTCTCATCAATATTCTTCAAAAACAAAGGTTTTATTTCAGCTTTTTGTTTATCTTTCTTTTCTAAGAATTCACATTTTCCTCCACCGGATTTTATATCCCCAAAGAATTTGGCATACCCCTTTGAACCTTTTGTTGCAACATCAGCAATTTTTTCGAAAACTTCTGGGGATACACTTCCTAGTCGTTCACAAATTTTTTCAAAGAGTGCAGTAGTTGCAATTACATCTCCCATAGCTCTGTGTTTTGGCTCATGTGGTAGACCTAGCTTTTTGCTTAAATAAGGCAAAGACCAACTCTCACACTCAGGAAAAACAATGGAGGCAAGCATTGCTGTGTCTATCCATATTCGACCTTCCATATCCACACCTTCTCCAGCAAGCATTCCCATATCAAATGGAGCGTTATGCCCTACAAATACAGAATCCTCTAGTAAGTCTAATGCCTTCTTTGGATCAAAGGCTGATTTACCTTCTATATCTGAATTACCAATTCGCGTAAGAGATTGCACATGTGGAGGTATTTCTCTTCCTACATCGAACAAAGATTCATATTCTGCAACCTTTTCTCCATTTTCGAATCTAACTACTGCGAGCTCTAAAATCTTGTCTCCCCTGGCCTCTAAACCAGTAGTTTCTGTATCTACAATCGCAAATTTAAACTTAGGTAATTTTGACATGTGAGGGCGATGTTAGCACATAAGCACTATGCACCCCTAAGAGATGATTCTATTTTTTCATGAACAGGCCTCACCTCATCTTCTGTGAGCGTTCTTTCAAAAGATCCATATGTACATCTGAATGTTAACTGTCTTTCATCTCCTTTTTGGTAAAGATCTGAAAGGCGCACATTCTGCAACAGATCATCAGATCCACGAACTTTACTTAGAACATCTTCGGTATCTACACTTGAATCAAAAGATACTGTCACGTCATATATTATGGATGGATACTCAGATACTTCTTTGCAGATCTTATCTGTGGACACATTCTCTAGAAGCAAATCCATATCAAGTGTTGCTACTGCAATTCTTCCTGATGAATTAAATTCTTTTGAAACCAATGGATGAACTTCATATATGGATCCTATATTTTTACCATTTATAATTATGTTTAATGATCTTGCTGGATGCTGACATACACCTGTGTTTGATTCTTTTTCAAATTCACATGAAGAATTTATGGCGCTGAGCATTTCAGAAACAGAAGCTTTTGCTATTAGAAATGGTTCCTCTTTAAGGTTTGGCTGAGTTTTAGACGCAACTATAAGAGAAAGTGCATTCTTTTCTTTGTCTCCAACAAACACATGACCTATTTCGAAAACTTTAAGATCACTTTCTACAAATCTTATATTTTCTTCGGTGTATTCAAGTAGTCGTGGAATCAGGCTTGGTCTCATAATTTTTAGATCTTCTCCTAGAGGATTTTTGAGCTCCTCAAGTCCAGAAGAATCCATTCCAGACCTAGAAAGCAATTCACTTCCCAGAAAAGCGAATCTAACTACTTCGAAAAATCCTGATTCTTTTAAAATTCTTCTTATTTTATTTAGATCAGCTCTTCTTTCTGGAGGAATTATATTTGCTTCTGGCATTTCTTCTTCGAAATCCATATACCCCATAATTCTGGCTATCTCTTCTGCAATATCTACAGATTCATGCACATCACCAAGCCTGTGAAGTGGTGGGGAAACTTCTATTGCGCTCTCTTTTCCTTTCTTTACTGAAAAATCTAAGTCTTTCAGAATTTTCTCTGCATTTTTGAATTCTACGTCTGATCCTATGAGTCCTGAGATTCTTTTTAGATCTACTTTTATAGGTTTTGATTCTCCATCGTTACCATCTTCTTCTAGACCTGATATGACTTCTGCTCCAGGCACAAGATCCAGGAACAACTGGAGCGCGCGATTAAATCCTAGTCTTACAGTTATATTTGGAACGCCTTTTTCATAAATTGTAGAAGCGTCTGTCCTATGACCTGTTTCTATTATTGTCCTTCTCACAGAAACTGGATCCACTCCTACGCTATGTAGATAAATATTTTTTGTAGAACTTTTTGTAGAACTTCTAAGTCCTCCCATAATTCCCAGTAAATCAAATATTCCACTCTCATCACTTAATACTATTGCTCCTTCTGGCAAAACTCTCTTTTCTTCATCCAAAGTAATTATCTCTTCTCCGCCTTTTGCATGCCTTATTGTTACATCGCCTTTTATGTCATCTGCATCAAAGCTATGAAGAGGCATTCCAACTTCTAGCATTACATAATTTGTTATATCTACTGGCAGACTTAAAGATCTTAAGCCCACTGCCTCTAGCTTTTTCTTCATCCAATCTGGAGTAGTTCCTACATCGTCTATTTTTATTTCACAGGATAGATATCTATAGATCTCATCCTTGCATTCAACTTTATTTTTAAGTCTCATTTTCTTATCCGAGAAAGAATGATCCTCAAATTTCGGCGCATCCTTTTTCCATGTAGCAAGACCTAGAGCAACACACTCTCTGGAAAATCCGAAATGAGAAAATAGATCCGGCCTATGGGTAATCGCATGATTATCTATATGAAATATGATGTCATTTAAACCCAAAGATTCTTTTAGATCTTTCCCAACAAAATCTGCAAAGCTTTCTGGAAGACTTATAATTTCTTTTTCTGTTTTATGTGGGAATAAGCTTTCTAGTCCCAGCTCAGAAGATGCACATATCATGCCCTCACTCTCCTCTCCTCTTATTTTAGTTTTTTTAAGTTCCATCATCTCTTCTCCATGCCATCTAACCTTTGCGCCTATATGTGCAAAGGCAACCAGCATGCCTTCATTTAAGTTATCGCCTCCGCAAACCACTTTTTTTTCTCCTTTGTCTGTCTTCACATTACAAAGTTTTAGCTTATCTGCATTTGGATGAGTTTCTATTGAAACAACTTTTCCGATGCAACAATTATTTAACAATTCTCCTTGAGTTTCAATTTCATCAACTTCAGCAACGCTCATAGTGAGTGCTTCTTCGATTTTATTTGGATCTTTTTCTATAAAATCAACAAAGTCCGATAACCAATTTAGTGATATTTTCATCAGTGGTCAGTTTATCATACGACTTCGTGATTCGAACATTACTAACTTGATTTCTTTAAAACCTAAAATCGATTACCGATCCCACTGCGCAGTTACCACTTCTTACAGTAGCAAGCGTGCAGGTGGTATTTTGCGTAAGAAATCGATCCGTAACCTCTGATAAATAATAAGCGGTGATGGGTTACGTCGATTTCGTCGCATATACCACCTTAAGCACGCGAGCGGGGTAGCAACAATTCTAACCCTACGAAAATCAGTTATAATGCCCACATGAATTTACTAACAGGACTATTACTTATCGCAAGCGGACTACTTCTCGCGATTCCTCAGATATACGACATATTATTATCTTTTGAATACGAAAAATGGCCTGTTATTAATGGTTCCCTAGGCTTAATTTGTATAATTGTGGGAATAACACTACTTATTGTAAGAAAACCTAATAATGAAAATAGAGTGTTTACAGAGGTTAAATAGAGTAGTGGTTAGTAATTAGTGGCTAGCGATTAGTAGTGCTGCTTTTGAAAATCTAACCACTACTCACTACCCACTAATCACTTGTCCAATTTTTGTTTTTTGCCGACAAGTACTTCCATGTCTTTTTTTAGGGCAGCAAACCAACTTTCACCGAGGTCATCCTTTTTGATCCTCAAAGAGGATCCCACAACTTTCCATTTATCATTCTTCGCAAGCAGTGGAACTATATGTTTTGCTGTCACTCTTGGATGAAGAGTAACTACTACTTCTTGGCTTCCCACTTTTCCTCCTTCCATTTTTATTCTCATTACTCCAGCTTTTCTACAAACCATCTTTAGTCGAAGAATTCTAAACAAGCCTCCTACTTGCTTTGGAGGAGTTCCAAATTCTTCTTCTAAATCCTCTTCGAATTCTTTCAAAATTTCTTCCGAATAACTTCCTGCCAACTTTTGATATACAGAGATTTTTTCTTGTTCATCTGGAATATAGAAATTTGGAATATATGCTTCTATAGGCAAATTTATTTCTGTTTCTATCTCTTCTTTTTCTTTCTTACTTCCTGTCTGCATTTCTGCAACTGTTTGCTTTAGAAGTTTAAGAAATTGGCTCATTCCAACTGTTTTCATATGGCCAGACTGGCTTCCTCCAAGTATTTCTCCAGCACCACGAATTTCTAAATCTCTCATTGCAATTTGGAATCCAGATCCAAGCTCAGATGCTTCCACTATTGCTCTAAGTCTTTTCTTTGCATCATCTTTTAATCTCTGTGTGTGATACAGGAAGTATGCATAAGCCTGCACTTTGCCACGACCTACACGACCCCTAAGCTGATATAACTGAGAAAGACCAAATCTTTCGGCTTCATTTACTATGAGCGTATTTGCACGAGGTAGATCTATTCCATTTTCAATAATTGTAGAACTTACCAAGACGTCATATTTACCATCTTTGAATTCAGAAACTCTCTTTTCTAAATCTTCAGGTCGGAGCTGTCCATGAGACACTATAAAACTCGCCTCTGGGATGAGCTTCCTGAGCTTATCTGCAAACGCGTCTATAGTTTCCACTCTATTATGCAAAACGTACACCTGCCCCTTCCTATTGACCTCATTTAAAATGGACTGACGAAGTAATGCATCGGAATATTTTCTAACTTCAGTGATTATCGGAAGTCTTCCTGGTGGAGGAGTGGTAATTGTAGTTATATCTCTAAATTTATGAAGACTTAAGTTTAGCGTTCTTGGAATTGGAGTTGCTGTAAGAGTAAGAATATCTACATTTGCTCTCATTTCTTTTATAGCTTCTTTTTGTTTAACACCGAATCTCTGCTCCTCATCTATTATTAGAAGTCCTAGATTCAAAAACTTCACATCTGGTTGAAGCAGCCTATGTGTTCCTACAACAATATCTAAATCTCCTTTTCTTAGTTTTTCTAGTATCTTCTTTTGCTCTGCCTTACTTCTAAATCTACTTAACATCTCTACTCTTACAGAAAAATCTCCCATTCTCTTTATGACCGTTCTATAGTGCTGATCTGCAAGAATTGTTATTGGACTAATAATTGCAACTTGCTTACCACTTTTTACAGCTTTAAAAGCTGCACGAAGAGCAACTTCTGTTTTTCCAAATCCAACATCTCCACATATAAGCCTATCCATTGGGTGTGGATCTTCCATATCTGTTTTTATATCTTCTATAGCCTTTAGCTGTCCTGGCGTTTCTGTATATGGAAATGCTCTTTCAAATTCTTTTTGTTCTTTTACATCCTCACCATAAGAAAATCCTTTTGCTTTTGCGCGCTTGGCATAAAGAGCTAGAAGTTCTTTTGCTATTTTCTTTGTTTCTTCTTTTACCTTTGCCATTGTCTTTTTCCAATCTATAGATCCCAACTTACTTAGTTTTGGCTCTTCCCCTTCTTCGTGAACATGCTTACTTAGTTTGTCTGCTTGATCTATCGGAATAAATAGCTTGTCATTTCCTGCATATGAAATTTCCAAATATTCACGAGTAACTTCATCGATTGTCTTTTGAACTATTCCATCGAAACGTCCTATTCCATGATCCATATGCACTACGAAATCCCCTGGTTGTAATGATGTTATGAAATCTAGCGAAAGTTTTTGTATCGATCTTTGTTTTGCTTCTTTTTTGAGAGAAAAGATTTCTCTGTCTGTAAGCATCGCAAGCTTCATATCTGGATTTTGCAATGAATGAGGCAAAACTTCTTCCTGTGAAGCATCGACTATTGTCATAGTTCCAGGCCTTGTCTCTTCATCGACTGTATGTGAAATATTTTCTTCTTTTAGGATAGAAATTAGCTCTTCTGCCCTTTTGCTAACAATAAGTAATTTCCATTTTTGGGATAATTTATCTCTTACATCATTTAGAAAATCTGCAAGTGTATAAAATTTTAAAACAGATAAATATCTTACATGTGCATGATTTTCTCCTGACTCTGGAAAAGAGGAAAACATTAGTTTATTTGCATTTGTTTCTTCAGAATCGTTTGATTCTATGTCATCTAATATAAGCATGTGTTCTTCCTCAAGTTGTTTATATAATTTTTCTGTTTCTTGCCATTTAGCAGGATACACATCTAAATCTCCTTCTATTATTTCAGTACTAGATACATCTTCTGTGTTTACTTCTTTTATTTCTTCTATCTTCTCGAAATTAAATTGAATCTTTATTGGGCTTTCTGCTTGTATAGGAAATATATCTAAAACATCTCCTATCTTTCTATACTCACCAGGCTTTAGATATATATCTTGTCCATGTGAGTATCCAATCTCTATAAGCCTCTCGAATAGATTTGTTATATCTATCTCCTGCCCTTTCGAGAAAGTAATCTTTCTTTCGGACATTTCTTTTAAAAGCGGCATCTCTTCCTCCCACACACTTTCTGTAATTAGAAGAACCTCTGCATAATCTGATTTAAAGAATGAAAGGTATGACGGTAAATCATCTCTAGAAAAACTATTTCCATCTTCATTTTTTGAACTTTTTATAGATTCTGTGGCAACTTCAAAGAAATTAAGCCACCTTTCCATCTCCTCTCTTCTTCCTTCGTCTGGGAGAACTACAATTGTCTTCGATGGCGACATATCAAATATATGTGCCACAAACATCGCCTTAGCTGTTCCATTTGATGCACCAGAAATAACAAGCTTCTTTTTTGCAAGAAGCAGCTCTCTGAGTTCCCTATGTGTCTCCTCTCCTAGGAGAAGTGAAGGCTTCATAATATATCTATAAATCTATAATTTTACTCTTCCTCTGACATCCTTAGTGGCATTATCAGATGAAGAAAGTTTGGTGCATCTGGAACACGAAATACCGCAGGGTGCATCTTATCAGTTATTTCCATGTGTACCTCGTCTCCTGAGATGTGCGATAGGAAGTCTAATAGATATGATGAGCTTAATGCAATCTTATTCTTCTCTCCTTTTACATCCACAGATATCTGAGCTTCATCCTTTCCTGCCTGCGTTGTCTGAGTTTGAATTGATACGTCTTTAGTATTTAACGAGAATGTAAGATTGTTATTACTTTCTTTCGCAAAATAATGCATTCTTTTTACTGTAGTTAGAAATTCTCCCAATGGAAGAAGTGCGCTTGTTGCATGCTTCTCTGGAATTATTTGCTGATACTTTGGAAATGCACCATCTATCAATCTAGATAGAAGTGTTGTCTTTCCTATAACCACCTCTATTTGCTGTGGACTTAAAGACATTTGAACTGGATATCCTTTTTCGTCACTAGAATCTTTTTCGTCTTCTTTTTTCTTTGAGTCACCAATTTTCTTTCCACCAAGAACCGACATCATTTCCACAAGAACTCTACTTGGAACTATACACTCCACTTCACCTTTAGTTTCTACAGGAACCTTGTATTCGGACAATCTATAACTATCTGTAGCAACCATATACAAATCACCTTTAATTACTTTCATGTATACACCTGAAAGAACTGGCCTTGTTGTAGTTTTAGCTGATGCAAATGCAACATTATGAATTGCATCTGATAGGTCTTTACTATTAATAGTAATTTGAGTCTCTTTCTTTATTGGAGAAATTTTTGGATATTCACTTGTTGATTCTCCAGCAATAATTGTTTTTGATTTTTTAGAAAAACATTTTAATTGAGAATCTTCACTTGTCTCGAAAACAACTTCATCATCTGTTGAATACTGAGCAAAGTTTTGAATAGCTTTTGCAGGAACTGTTATTGATCCTTCATTTTCTACTTCTGCATCTAAATGAGAGATTATAGAAAATTCTAAATTTGTTGCACTGAGCACACATCTTTTTCCCTCAACTTGAATAAGTATGTTATTTAAAATAGGTAATGCTTGTTGTCCTGTTATAGCCCTACCAACAATTCCTATTGTCTGGAGAATGTCCTTTGTTCCACATGAAAACTTCATGCCTATAGTATGTATTATTTGTTTAATTACTCAATAAGATCGTAGTAATAGTAGGCCTTGCCAAAGACATGCTAAATGTGGTCTAAATTGTGGAAATAATGTTGATTACCTGGGGTAATTAAGGGGAATAAGTGCATTTTTGGCCTATTTAAGCCAAATATACAAATTACATACATGTTTATACAGTGTTGATAACTTGGGGACGAGATGTTCATCATGTGAAAGAAAAGTTACCTTTTAAACACTTAAATAAGGGTTTTCACAACTCAATTAACAATTGAAGAATCTGAAAACTTCCCTATAGTCTCCACACTTATCCACATTTATTCCATATGTATTCAGTAGATTTTCCGTTCACAGTGTTTGATATAGAGACCACGGGGCTGGATCCAAATAGGGGGGATAGGATTGTGGAAATTGCTGGAATGCGGATTGAAAATGGAGAGATAGTAAAAGAAAAAACTTTCGATTCTATGGTAAATCCTGGCGTAGCTATTTCGCCTGAGGCTTCTAGAATAAATGGAATAAAACAAGAAGATCTAATAGGAGCACCTCCTATAGAAGATGTGCTTCCTAAGTTTTTAGACTTTGCATCTGGAACTACTTTGATTGCTCATAATGCAGGGTTTGATATGTCATTTCTGGAAGCAGAAAAAGAAATGTGTTGGGGATATATAGATCTTCCAGATTACATATGTACTATGAAATTAAGTAAATCCGTTTTTCCAAATGAATATAGACATAATTTAGATGTTCTCTCTAAGAGATTGGGGATACAAGCAGAGGAAATGCGTCATAGGGCACTTCCAGATGTTTTGATGACTGCTCAGGCTTTTGTGAAGATGATAGAAATAGGAAAAATTTCTTCTATGGAAGAGCTGAAGAGAAGAGCAGGATCAGTTAAGATTGGGGTATAGCTATTCGAGAAATTATTACTGGCGAGAATCATCCAATTCTTAGAGGGGAGAATGAAAGCATAGAAAGCTTTGGAAAAGACTTACAAAAACTTATAGATGATCTCATAGAAACCGCAGTCGATGCTAAGGGGGCAGGAATTGCTGCGCCACAAATTGCGGTGTCTAAAAAAGTTGCAGTCATGAAAGTCGGCGGATCGTTTCTTGTTATTGTAAATCCGGAAATAGTTTGGAAGTCAGAGGCTCAGGTGATAATGGAAGAGGGATGTCTTAGTCTTCCAGATATTTGGATAAATATATCCAGGCCCTCTGAAGTGATATTAAAATTCTTTGATCAGAATGGGAAAGAGCAGGAGCGAAAGTTCTCTGGGGTGGATGCTAGAGCTGCCCAGCACGAGATAGATCATCTAAACGGGGTGCTTATAACTGATTTTAGATAGCTTGATATGATCTTTGCTCAGGCTGTAACCTTAAACAAAGAATGAAAGACTTAGAAGTAATAATCGGCCTGGAGGTGCATGCGCAGATGAATACAAAGACAAAGATGTTCTGTGGATGTGATAATGATGCTTTTGGAAAAGCGCCAAATACTACAGTGTGTCCGATATGTATGGGACACCCCGGAACTCTTCCTGTTACAAATGAAGAGGCTATAAAAAAAGCAATAAAAGCAGCGCTAGCCCTTAAGTGTGAGATTGCAGAAGATAATCACTTAGATAGAAAAAATTATTTCTATCCAGATCTTCCAATGGGGTTTCAAATTTCTCAGTACGATTATCCAATTTCCAAGAATGGATGTGTCGAATTTATAGATAGTGAAGGAAAAAGAAAGGAATGTAGGATAACCCGTCTACATATAGAGAATGACGCAGGAAAGCTGCAGCATGCAGGAGGAAGGTCGTATTGTGACTATAATCGTGCAGGGACTCCTCTTATGGAAATAGTTACAGAGCCAGATCTAAAAACCCCGCAAGACGCAGTAAGCTTTGCAAAAGAATTACAAAAAATACTTATCTCAGTTAATTCAAGTGAAGCAGATATGTATAAAGGAATGATGAGGTTTGATGCATCTGTTTCTCTCCGGCCAAAAGGAGAAAAAAAATTATATCCAAGATCAGAAATAAAAAATCTAAACTCATTTAAGTCTCTAGAAAAAGCTCTTATTTTCGAAATTAAGCGCTTAGGAAAACTTTGGGAAGAAGGAAGTCCACAAGACAAAGAGGTAACAGTTCATTGGGATGATGACAAAGAAGTTGGAGTAGTAATGAGAGAAAAAGAATCATCTGCTGATTATAGATATTTCCCAGAACCAGACATTCCACCCCTTCATTTTGAGGAATCTGAGGTTTCAAAGATTTCGGCTTCTATTGGCGAAATGCCAGAAGAAAAAAGGGAGAGATACTTGAAGGCGGGGCTCTCGGCAGATCAGGCAATGCTTCTCGCGGGAGATCCTAGGCTATCTGATTTCTTTGATGAGGTGGTTTCAAAAATAGAAGATTACAAGAGGGTTAGCTCAGTTGTTCTTACTCAACTCATGGGATTTTTAAAATCGGAAGGAAAAGAATTATCCAGTGGACCAAGTGTAGAAGATGTAATTAGCCTTTTGAAATTGGTAGATGACAAAACAATTAGTGCAAATTCAGGGAAGGTTGTTTTAGAAAAAATGGTAAAAGAAGATAAAAAGCCTCAAGAAATTATAAAAGAAGAAAATATGCAACAAATCTCAAATTCTGCCGAAATAGAAAATTTTGTCCAAGAAGCTGTAAAAAATAACCCACAAGCAGTACAAGATTTTATTTCTGGAAATGAAAAAGCAAAATCGGCGATTATTGGCTTTGTTATGGGAAAAACAAAAGGTCAAGCAGATCCAAGATTAGTAGACGAGATGGTGGTAAAGCTTGTAAAGAAAGGGTAAATGGGTGTAGAATGTCCCGATGCAAACAAAAAATACAAAAGAAAAATGGTTCGATACAAACATTGTTGTGGAAGTTCTTATAGGAGAAGTTTCCAGTAAGCCTGGTGATGCGCCAGCAATTGCAAGTCTGTGCATTGGTTTCAATTCTCTTTCGAAAGAAAAGTTAGGAGAAGAAATAAATAGCCTTCGTGAATGGAGGCCAAGAATTTTTCCAAAAAGCATGTCCACGGAAAAAATATTGGGGATAGTGGAGAAAAAATATCCTTCATACTGCCCACTAATCACTAATCACTAATCACTTCTTTGTGGGGCGGCAAATGTCTTATAACTTTGTAAGATCCAGTTTTGCAAATTAGGAGACTCGTTCTACATACTCTCCCCTCTCAGTATTAACCCTTACAGTCTCTCCCTCATTTACAAAGAGCGGGACTTGTATAACTGCGCCACTTTCTAGGGTTGCAGGCTTTGTGCCGCCTTGTGCGGTATCTCCTTTTACCCCAGGGGTTGTGGATTCAACCTTTAGATCTACGGTAACAGGGAATTTTACTCCTATAGCCTTTTCTTCATATGTGAGGACATCCATTTCCATTCCATCTACCAAATATTTCTGTCCATCCTCCCCCACTTCACTGCTAGACAAAGAAAATTGATCGTAGCTATCTAAATTCATAAAAGTAAAATTTTCACCATCACCATATAAATATTGAACATGTCTGTATCCAACATCAGCAGGTTCCAGCTTATCGTTACCTTGGAAAGTTTTTTGGATAGTTGACCCAGTTTTTAAATTTTTCATCTTGGTAGATGTAACTCCTCCTTGTCTTCCTTGTTTACTAAACTGCGATCTAAGAATGACATAAGGGTCTCCATCGATTACTACTGCTATACCTGTTTTGATTTCTGCTAGAGAGTACATATGAAATATTATGGATTATGAAATAATTGTTTTCTTGCGCGTTATTCTAGGCTTAGTTCCTGCTACTTAGAAAGGAAGATCTTCTACTTTTACTTCGGATTCATACTTAACTTCTGGAACAGCAGTGTTTGCGGCGACAGGTGCAACCTCTTTTTGTGTTGGAGATGATGCAGCTGCAGGCCCTTCGTTTGAATAATTAATGTCAGTATTCTTCGCTCCAAGTATAGATACATTCTCTGCTATCACCTCAGTCGTATATCTTTTTGCGCCAGCTTGAGTTTCCCAACTTCTGGTTTGCACTCTGCCTGCGGCATGTACCCGCATTCCTTTCTTTAGGTTTTGTGTACACACTTGAGCCAAGTCTCCCCAAACTACAACGTTATGAAATTCTGCTCGCTCTTTGATTTCATTTGTTTGCCTATCTTTCCAGCTTTCATTCGTAGCAACTCCAAAGGAAACAACACTTTGTCCATTTGTAGTAGTTCTAAGCTCAGGATCTTTTGTAAGGTTTCCAATTACATCTGCGCGGTTTAAACAATTTGCGAGCGGCTTAGCCGAGCTATCTAGTTCTAGTTGTCCTCCTTTTGGATCGAGAAGTATTAGATCCATAGCAACAATCTGTGTTTTATTTCTTTTTTCTCCAGATTGAGTATCTTCCCAAGAATCAGTTTGAAGTCTTCCAGAAATAAATACTTGTCCTCCTGGTTTTAAATATTGAGCAGCAACATCTGCCATGCCACCCCACGCAGTAACGGAATGGAATGCAGTGCCGCTTAGCTCTTGTCCTGTGTTTGATGTAAATGTGTAAGGGGAAGCAATGTTTAAATCACAAACACTTCTTCCGTTTGGAGTTTGTCGAATAGAAACTGGGCGTGTTAAATACCCAACTAACTGTATTCGATTTAATGAGAACATAATTTATGGGGGAATGGAATTATATGAGGCCACAGCCGATAATTGATATTTTTCGTTGTGGTAAAACAAGTGTATTACTTTCGATTTATTTGTGGCAAACTTTTCATGTTGCAGCTTTCCAAAAATCTTACATGGTGAACAGTAGTACACCCGCAGGGGATCATATAGACACAGGGAAAATAGGTGAGGATATTGCAGAAGAATATCTAATCAGTCTTGGTTACAAGATGCTTGGCAGAAATGTGAAAACAGGAAGGGGCGAAGTTGACATAATTGCAAAAGACTCAGATATTACTGTGTTTGTTGAGGTTAAAACAAAATCTAGATCAGATTCTAGTCTTCCATCTGAAAGAGTGGATTCAGAGAAAATTTCTAGATTAAAATGCGCAGCTGAAACATGGATTGATCAAAAAGGAGGAAATGTCCCCTCTCGAATAGATGTGATTGGAGTGTGTAATAAGAAAGTAATTGAACATTATAAGGACATAACAGGCTTGTAGTGCCCCTTAGCATTCTAAAAACAATTACAATATTCCGCTCACATGCTGAATGTTTTATATTGCGCCGCGATCAACGCAACTCAATTTTATCAGGCATGATTGAATTTGTGGTCTTATTTGAATAAGGCACGTGATTGCTGAAAGATCGCTTACGCAATATAAAACGGCATGCTCGCTAAGTTTTAAATCTTACGCAAAATACCGCCTGCTCGCTTGCTGCCGAGTTGAATATGTTAGGATAGTCACCCCATGAAACAGTATTTAAACCTTTTAAAAGATGTTCTAGAAAACGGCGAAGAGAAATCTGATAGAACAGGAACAGGAACACTAAGTCTTTTTGGAAGACAGATGAGATTTGATTTGTCTGAAGGGTTTCCCCTTCTTACAACCAAAAAATTACATACCAGATCTATCTTTCATGAGCTTCTTTGGTTTTTGAATGGCGAGACAAATATAAAATATTTGAAAGACAATGGGGTTTCTATATGGGATGAGTGGGCAGATGAAAATGGTGATTTGGGGCCTGTGTACGGATCTCAGTGGAGATCTTGGCCAGATAAAGATGGACATGCGCATGATCAAATAACAGGTCTCATAGATAGTCTAAAAAATAATCCTGATTCACGTAGACATATAGTATGCGCATGGAATGTTGGTGAGATAAAAAATATGGCCCTACCTCCATGTCACTGCCTATTTCAGTTCTATGTGTGCAATGGAAAACTTAGTTGTCAGCTTTATCAGAGAAGTGCAGATGTTTTCTTGGGTGTGCCATTTAATATCGCATCTTACGCATTACTCACTCATATGATTGCACAGATATGTGAGCTTGAAGTTGGAGATTTTGTTCATACTTTTGGTGATGTTCATCTGTACTCAAATCATATAGATCAAGCACGCGAACAATTATCTCGTGAAACAAGATCTATCCCAAAACTTAAACTGAATTCAGATGTGAAATCTATATTTGATTTTACCTATGGAGATATAGAGATTTTGGATTATGATCCGTGTCCGGCAATAAAAGCTCCAATAGCAGTTTAGTGGGTAGTGGGTAGTGGGTAGTGGGTAGTGGGTAGTGGGTAGTGGGTAGTGGGTAGTGGGTAGGTATAATGTTTGCTCTTATTTATGTCATGCTGCCTGTCCGCCGAAGCCCTGCCTGCCAGCAGGCAGGCTTGGCGTAGGTGGAAGCCGCTCCATCATGAAGTACGTGTCGAAGCGCTACTGCTTACCAACCACTAATCACTTGCAAAACAATTTATAGATGATAAATTGGCCCTCTCCATGAATATTGTAGAGTTTCTAAAGAACATCGGCGAAGATCCAGAAAGAGAGGGGCTAAAAAAAACTCCAGAGCGTTACGAAAAAGCACTCAAAGAACTTACATCTGGATATGACAAAAACTTAGATGAGGTAATAGGCGAAGGGATATTCGATGCCGTGTCATCTGATCCAATACTTGTAAGTGATATTGAATTTTCTTCTTTATGTGAGCATCACATATTACCCTTCTATGGCAACATAGAAGTTAGTTATGTGCCAAATAAAAAAATACTAGGACTTTCCAAGATTCCAAGGATTGTAGATATGTTTGCGAAGAGATTACAAACTCAAGAAAGACTGGGAGCGCAGATTGCAGATGCGATTATGAGCTCTATCAAGCCAAAAGGTGTTGATGTAAAAATACATGCAGAGCACATGTGTATGAAAATTAGGGGGGTAAAATCAGGTGCAAAAGTATCTACTTTTCATTCGAGAGAAAAAGAGCCTGAGGACAAATAGGGCCTTGAACCCTTAGAAAATAAGGGTACGATATATGTGTATGAAGGAAATAGTTCGAATAGACCCTGTCTCTACAGCAAAAGTGGCCGCACTGCTCGGGATACTATGGGCAATACTTGGCTGGCTATTTAGTGGAATAGTAATAAGTTTACTTCTCCAGGGCGATCCTGCTGCATTTGGCGAAGTTCCACCACAAGGATTTTCTATAGGAGGATTACTCGCTGGAGTAGTAGGAGGATTCTTTGGCGGAGGAGTATCCGGATATTTTGGATCTTTGTTCTACAATTGGCTTGCTAGAAAAATTGGTGGAGTGATGATTGGGATAAGGGATTTGTCTTGAGTTTATGCTTCGACACATACTTCGTCTCCTAGAACTGAGGCTTCACTTCGTTCTGCCTCCAGTTCTACTCGCTCAGTATGGCTCAGCATGACATATTGTAATGTTTTTGATTTTTTCTGGATCGGTCATCGATTTTTGTTAGATCGTGGGATTTAGATGCATACACTACTTCATCCAGGCTCACGTCTGATTTGTATATTGAATTTAAAACTAAATTCATACGGTTTCTATAGTCAGCAGAGACATATCTTTCCCCTGTTTTCAAAACAGTTAATCCCTCTATAAATACTTCTCTGGAGAATTCTTCTCCTCCTATTACTACAAATGCACCTTCGTCTGCTAGCGGGCTAGTTATGTACTCCTGAGTATGTAGATGATCTTTATGAAAAGCTTCATGCGCCATGGTTTCTTCTGTTTGTTCAATAGTGGACTGTACACTACTTCCTATTCTTATAGTTTCTTCTGCAATAAATACAGATCCGTCATACATACCACCCACTCCATCCTCCAATGTTTTTATCACAGCGCCGTGTGTGAATCCTTGTATGCAGGTTATATATTTCTGAGTTAATATTTTTTGATCTTCTGTGAGTACTTCGGATCTTTCTGCTACTTCATTTGCAATTGAATCTGGAGATACAATGCCTCCATTTGCAACTTCGTTATCAACAACATCATTTATAACGGCATCTGCAGTTATAAATTCTTGGGCCTCTGGATATCGATCCATAGATTCCATATCTATTTTCTAATGTAAGTAAGGAAAGTGCATGCATGAGGATTTTTCTCGTCCTCTGTATGAAATTCTTTTTCTATTTCTTTCCATTCACTATTATTTATTTCTGGAAATTTAGTATCACCACTAAACATCCCATGTATACGAGTTAAATAAATACGATTTGCAAATGGCATTGCTTGTTTATATATCTCCCCTCCTCCAATTATAAAAACTTCTGTATCAGGATTAGGATTTTCTGATGCGAGTTCTATAGCTTCGTTTAATGATCCTACTATTTCACATCCATTTATATTTAAATCATTTTGTCTGGATATGACTATGCTCCTCCTTCCAGGAAGAGGACGTCCTATAGATTCATAAGTCTTTCTTCCCATGATAATTGGCTTTCCTTTTGTGGTATCTATAAACCTCTTCATGTCTCGTGGCATATCCCAGAGCAGCTTATTTTCTCCTCCTATTACATCATTTTCATCTGCCGCGGCTATGAGTGATAATATCATTACTTCTAAGTTATCAGTTGTAGAGAAGAAATCAATTGAATAGTGGGCAGTGGGCAGTGGGCAGTGGGCAGTGGGCAGTGGGCAGTGGGTAGTGGGTAGTGGGTAGTGGGTAGGTAGAATGTTTGTTCTTGCTTTGCTACTGGCTACTAACCACTAACTTCTAACCACTTTTCCATTTCACAATTGCAGTCCTAAATGTATTGTTAATTCATGCAGACATTCATAGGTATTGGCTCTAATATAAACGCAGTAGAAAACATAAAATCCGCTATGGAAAAGATGAAGGCAGAATTTCCTGGAATAGTATTTTCGAAAGTTTATGAATCAGCTCCTATGTATGAGGAGGATCAGGATAGTTTCTTGAATGCTGTGGCGAGGTTTGAAACAGAAGATAGTATTAAAGTTCTGATATCTAAATTAGAGGAGATTGAAAAAGTATTAGGGAAGTCCAAAAAATCTAAATATGGTCCTAGGACCATAGATCTGGATCTGCTTTTGTATGGAGATGAGGTTGTGGAGGAAGGTGGCATGAAAGTTCCGCATAGCAAAATGCACGAGCGAAGATTTGTCCTGAAGCCACTTTGTGAGCTTATCGATCCGGAATTTGTGCATCCGGAGATGAAGATTTCTTGGCTAGAGCTTCTGGAGGAAGCAGAAAATCAAGGCTGTAAAATTTCTGAGGATTTTTACTTGTAAATAGGGGTAAGGAGTATCACGATGAGATCATTATGAATAGATTTAATGGTAATGGAGAATCTTCAAGGGATTCCGTAGAAACCAATGAAAAACAATCTACTGATGATTCAGTGAGTTTGTTGCAAATGGCAATAGAGAGGTCTGTTAGAATGAGGACAGGAGGAACAATCAGAGATTTAAGGGTAGATATTGATGGGGATGATGTAATTGTTTCAGGTAGAGCTACCACATATTATATAAAGCAATTGGCAGCATATGCTGTTTTTGAAACGATAAATGATGTTTGCCTTACAAACGAGATAGAAGTCTATTAATTCTATTTAGATATTACTTAATTAAAGTTAATTATGAGTACTTTTGGAAAAACACCGATCTCAAGTGATAAATTGGTAGAGTCAATAGTAACAATGATAGGGTTTGTGACAGATGAAGATATAAGAGATTTAAATGTTGAGATTAGAGATGAAGCAGAAGTGGTTTTGACGGGCATTGCTCCTTCGAGTTGGAAAAGACATCAGGCAGGCGCTGCTGTTCACAAAACAGCAGAGGATCTAGTTGTGAAGAATAATATAGAGGTAGTTCGTAGTTCTAACGAAACTTAGAATTCTTTATACTTACACATTCCGCTCCAGACAAAGCAAATTTCTTAATCTCAACTTCAGCTGATTCTACAAATTTAAATTTAAGAATTTCATCCAAAATTTCATCTACAAACTTCTCCAAAGTTTTCCTCTCTTTTTTTGCTAAGCCTTTAATAATTTCTGCGACTTCTGCGTAATCAACAGTATCTTCTATTCGATCTGTTTTCCCTGCTTTTACTTCTGGGCATTTAAGATCCACAGATACCAGGAGTCTTTGCTCAGTCGATCTTTCTTCGGGCGTTATGCCGATCTTCGTCCAGAGTTCGAGGTTTTTTATGGAGATTGTCATCAAATGGATTGTAGCAAGCTTTTCTCGAGTGAGTTGCGCTACCTCTCGACTTTTGCCATAGGCGAAAGCTCGAGGAAAGCACAACGAGTCGAGAGATTATCTGCACATACAGACCGAAAATATTATTAAGACACATTTTCATATTTTTAAATGGGGTCTGCTTACATTCCATTCCGAAGCGCAACACCCAAGTGCAACACTTTGATGCTCTGAAATGCCATAGGAAGGAGGTACGGTAGTGAAGTCAATCTACCACCTTCCCCCCTTACACTATGGCATATGCACAGCTTAGCTCTTATGAACGTGGGCAAATAGCAATATTACAGAAAGAAGGATATAGCATACGTAGTATTGCAGATTCATTGAATAGATCAGTAAGCACCATATCCAGAGAATTACAAAGAAATAGAAGTACAAGCCTTGGTTACAATCCTTCCATTGCACATTCATATGCTGAATATCGTAAAAAGAAAGCAAATGAACGTTACAAGATATCAGAAGGAAGCCAATTAGAGCTCCATATCATGAGGAAACTTCGTTTACGCTGGAGTCCAGATGCTATTCGTGGAGATTTAGAGAATGAAAAAGATTTTCCACAGATCTGCAATGAGACAATCTACAGGTTTATCAAAGAACGACGACCAGAATTCAAGCAATACCTTTTATTGCTTTCTCATGGGAATTATCGAAAACGAAGTACAAAGAAATCAAGCTCTGTTCAGGATTGTAGACGAATTGATGAGCGCCCATCTTTTGTAGAAGAGCGTAAGGAATTGGGGCACTGGGAAGGAGATACGATTGTTTTCCAATGTAGAAGGAATGCTCTTGCCACATTTGTAGAACGTGCATCTGGATATCTTCTTGCAGAAAAAATGATTAATTGTTCTTCTTCAGAAATGGTAAGTGTTTCCTCAGAGCTATTTAGTATAATTCCGATAGAAAAGAGGAAGACATGTACAAACGATAACGGATCAGAATTTTCCTATCACAAAATTATGGAAGAAGAACTCAGTATGACAATGTATTTCGCGTATCCATATCATTCTTGGGAGCGCGGGACAAATGAGAACACCAATAGATTGTTAAGGCAGTTTTTCCCAAAGGGAACAGATTTTTCCAAGATTGAGCATTGGGAAGTTGCGTGGGCAGTTAATTTGATCAATCATAGACCACGAAAAAGACTAGGCTATCGAACTCCTCATCAAGTATTTCATGAAATCAAGGAGTGTTGCACTTCGGGGTAGAATCTAGGCTG
>JABICL010000014.1 GCA_018652265.1 Candidatus Peribacteria bacterium | reverse complement strand
TCCGTTTTGTTCTACTTCTGCTCTAGTTTCGCTTCTTCCTGAGATGTCACTTGAAACTATAGATACTCCTACAAGTGTTCCCGCCATCAAAGCTACTATTCCAGTGAAAAGTAGTAGTTCTACTAGTGAGAAACCTTTACGAACTTGCATAGACTAAATTGTAAAGCATTTGTGGATTCATATCCAATTTACTGGTTTACTGTTTATGTATTTTTAACAAGTCATGCCGCCCTAGCTCCCGCCTTCGCCCTTCGCTTCGCTTCGGGTCTACGGTGGGCAGGCAGTGGTAAAATATATTGAATTATGATTTTTGAAAGATTCAGCCGCCCTAGCTCAGTGGTAGAGCAATCCACTCGTAATGGATAGGTCGTGGGTTCAACTCCCATGGGCGGCTCCATTTTTATTCGTATCTCACCCGTCTTCATTTCGCTTCGCTCAACTACACCGAGGCAAGCAGCTTCCACGCCACTACATCCACCGCGGCAGACTACGGACGATGATATTCCCAATTTCTAAAAAAGGAATTAAGGATTTTTATAAGCATACTATCCATTATTTTACTTAGCAAAAACCACTGATGAGATAAAATGAGAATTTACATTCCATTTTTAAACTCCAAAACCTCAATATCATCAGAAAAAGAGAATTTTGAAATACGTTTTATATTTTCAATCTCAACATCTTTATTTCTCGTAACAACATAAACACATGTATTTTTTATTTTGTCAGCTTTTGCAAGCCACTTGTCTATGCATTCTAAATATTCATTTGAATAAAATGGAGTTTCCTCAGGGTGTTGATGTTCTAGAAATACTCTATCATCCAATATTTCAAATTCATCCAAAATTACTATTGAATCCTTTGTAGGATTAATCTCTTCATTCATAGAACTTATGTATATAGCCTGCTTACCATTTTTACCAAAAAATGGAATAAGCTCATTTGTAATGAAATATGTTTTGCCAGAATCTGTTTTGCCAACTAGCAAAACATTCTTATTAGCTGATACTAGATCAAATATTTTTTGAAGCATATTATTTAATATTAAAAATGGGAACAGAGCTTGTGGCCCTGCTCCCGAGAGCTTCAGTCTACAATGCATAAGGCCGGCTAGAGTTTACGCCGATAGCAGACTAAAGGAAAGGATTCAACTTTATTCATATGAACTGCTTATTCATATCTCACCCATTTTTTCTTAATACAACAAATCTTTATCACATGTATGAAATCCTGTATTGTGACATGCACGGTATATGATGCTATCGCGCAACTTTCGCAACGTGCCCAATTATCTTTCTGAATTTTCTCCAATCTTTAAAGCGGGCTGGCATCGTATTGCGAGCTTGTATGTATTACTACTTCTGCCAGCAATTTTTGCATTGCCACAAACTTTTATTAGTTTTCTTTCAGAATTGGGTGATCAATTCCCTAAAGAAGATACTGGTAGTTTAATTGGCTTTATTATTGCCAATATTACAGGCTCAACAACATTTGTATTCATCGGAGGAACAATTTTACTTTTTGCATTATTTATTATTTCCTACATTTTTCATATTTACTCTCTGCTTGTAATTTATGATGAACACACTTGCTTCTCTGAAACAATCTGCACTGCTTTCAGGCACTTATTCTCTTACATGATGTTAATGATTTGGATATCTGTCCGTCCTTTTTTTGGACTACCAATTATCACCTTCTTTGTTATATTTTTTATTAAAATTGCAATAGGATTTTTAAATATAAATACTAGCTTTCTCGATGTTTTTTTCTCGTTTCTCATGCTTCTGATCATAGTAATTTATATGTTGAACTACTATCCACGACTACAATTTGCTCAAATCATTCATCTTAAAGAAAAATTAGGAGTTAAGGCATCAACAAACGAATGTCTAATAAGAACCAAAGGAGTTTGGTGGAAGATATGTCGCAACCAATTGATATTTACACTTATTCAGATTCCAATATCACTGCTTTTGATTTTTTTAGTATCTTCCAGATTCATAACAATTGGTATTACATTGCTATCAGCAACAACTTTTGTGCTCAAAGTATGTGCGCTTGCACTGCTAATTGGAACTGGAGTGTTTACTTTCCTTTTGATTATATATCTTTCCTATTGGTTTTTTTGCTTTCAGTATGAGCTATCGAAAGCAATATGCATTTGTCCGAAAAAATGAGTACATTGCAATGTGAAATGTAACAAGCTAAATTCCATGCATGCTCGCATCAAAACCTTATACATTTGACCGCGTTATGCGGCTTTGTGTCTACCTCCTAATTCTGGTAGCCATTGTATGGCTCACAGCATATTTAAGCGATGTACTAATACCATTTGGCATAGCGTTTTTACTTGCATATTTGCTCAATCCAATCGTCAACATTGTACAACGCAAGATTTCTAATCGTATTCTAGCAGTTTCATGCAGCTTGATTTCTATAACAATTATCCTTTGTCTTTCCTGTTGGCTTATAGGCAATATGATAGTTGAACAGATGCAAGAAGCAGGCTCTTTGCTTGCAACATTAATTTCAGAAGAAGAAATTGCAACTCGTTCACAAGGACTTTTTACTCCTGATATATGGAATCAAATTCAAATATATATTTCGCAGCAGAATTTTCTAGAACTTCTACAACATCCAGATGCAATGCATATTGCCCAGGCATCATTCAAAAAAGTAATGCCTGGTATTTGGAATGCGCTATCTGGAGCAACTGGCTTACTAATTGGAATCCTTGGCCTCTTTGTAATCTTACTATATCTGGTATTCATACTTCTGGACTTTGAGAGAGTAAAAAAAGAATTACACGATTTGATCCCCTCACAAGCACAAGAAAATATCATAGGCTTTCTATCAGATCTTAACGAGGCAATGGGAAAATATTTCCGTGCACAAGCATATCTATCTCTTTTAGTTGGCATACTATTTGCAATCGGCTTTACAATAATAGGACTGCCATTGGCAATCCCTCTAGGGCTATTTATTGGGCTTCTAAATATGGTTCCTTACCTTCCTATCATAGGCATTGTGCCAGCGGGATTTCTTGCTGCCATAAAAATGCTAGAAACAGGCAATTCGATTTGGATGACTTTTGGCCTAGTTGCTCTTGTATTTATTATTGTACAAATCCTTCAAGATACACTCTTAACACCAAGAATTATGGGGAAGCTAACAGGTCTCAGCCCTGCACTACTTATGCTTTCTCTTTCCATTTGGGGAAAGCTTCTAGGGTTTTTAGGTCTTATAATTGCTATTCCTCTTACTTGTTTATTTCTCACGATCTATAAAAGAAATATCTTGAACAAATCATAATATGATGACACTATTAATATTACTAATATGGATTGTAGTTATCATATTCTGGTATATAGCAGCTGCAATGTGTCCGTATATTGCAGAGAGAAAGAATCTAGATAGAAATAATGCAAAATGTAATGGAATATATGGTGGTTATTTTGCCATGATTTATTATCTATTTAGACAACCACAAAATACCAAAAATTGGAACATAAAAAGATCATGGAAAACATTATTTGTATTTATTATCACAGTTGTTGTTTCTTTTTTAATTCCATGGTTGCTTATTTATATGTTTTAAGCACTATTCTCATAAAGCTGATCTTAAGAAAAATATAAACTTCTTACTCATACCTCAACCGTCTTCGTCCGGCTTCGCTGCGCTACGCCGTGACTACGCCGTGGTGAATTGCTACTCATAACGCATAGCTTCCACCCCACTACGCTCCTCGCAAAGCTCGGAGCTACGAGGGGCAAGTAACTCTACAAAAATAGATGCTACGAATTTCTTACTCGTATCTCACCCGTCTTCGTCCGGCTTCGCTGCGCTACG
>JABICL010000020.1 GCA_018652265.1 Candidatus Peribacteria bacterium | reverse complement strand
TCTGTAAGAAATTCATAGCTCATTTTTATGGCATCTTCTTTGAAGTAATCACCCAAGCTCCAGTTTCCCATCATTTCGAAAAACGTGAGATGCGATGCATCTCCCACCTCATCTATATCTTGTGTCCTTACACATCTCTGTACATCTACAATTCTGTTGCCAGATGGATGTGGTTCTCCAAGCAGATAAGGAACTAAGGGATGCATGCCTGCAGTTGTGAATAGAACTGTAGGATCATTTTCTGGTACTAATGGTGCTCCAGGCACTATTGCATGATTCTTCGATTCGAAGAATTTGAGATAGGCGTTTCGGATTTCAGTCGAAGATTTCGGTGTCATTGTAGAAACAGATTAGTGTCCATTGAGCTACAATACAACTAATGAGACGAGGAATATTGATTGCGGCAATAATGATTTTGATTCCAGTTTGTACTTTTGCTGCATCTCCTAAAGTTGTAGAAAAGTGGCTTATTCACAATGAGGAGGAAATGCTTAAGTGGAATGCGGCAGGACTAGAGCAAGTTGAAATTACAAGTGAGGGTATTTTCTTCGATTTAGAAGAAAAAGCTGCATTTTTTAGATCTCCTCCAGAAGGGTTCAAAGAAGATATAGATGCAATGCATGCATACATTACTATTCCAGAATTATTAGCCGGAGAAAACATAGAAGAGGTAGCACTGCTTGTACTTTCTCTAAAAGATGATGGAGAGATAGCTCATCGTTTGAGGATAGGATTTACGATAGAGCAGGGATCTACAGATATATATGTGCCACTTGCTCATTACAGGAAAGATATGGGAAGTGCAGATGTGATTGCTATAAGTTTTAAGGGAAATGCAAAAAATATAAAATTCGAAGGAATAAAATTTTTGAAACATTCTCTAGGGCAAAAGATAATTGCTTCTTGGAGAAGTTTTTGGATTCTTGAGCCATTTACTCCACATACAATAAATATTCTAGTTGGCCCTGTAATTACTACGGATTATATGATGGCAGATGACTGGTATGATAATTGGCATTTAAATGGCATTTCTGCAAATGCTTACATGCTTGTTGGTATATCACTTTTTGGAGTTGCCATTCTTTTTTATACTGGCTTATTTTCAAAGCGTAAATGGGAAGATGATAGAAAGAGGATTGTAATTATATTTTTTGTGTTTATAGCATCTATTTGGATTTTGTATGACTTTCGCATGGGCGTGGAGTTTGTACGCAATGTTGCTATAGATCATGTGCAATACATTTCGGAAGATGAAGAAACAAGAACCTTCAGAGATAGAGATCGATTTTATGATTTTGCTAAATTCGTAAAATCTTTTGTGAAAGATAGAGAAACTTATGAAGTATTTCTTCCAGATCCATGGCCTTACTTTGGATCTATGC
Source organism: Candidatus Peribacteria bacterium (assembly GCA_018652265.1). GTDB lineage: Bacteria > Patescibacteriota > Gracilibacteria > Peribacterales > Peribacteraceae > JABICL01. Next base: position 1,494 of record JABICL010000020.1, on the reverse strand, counting down.
GTTATTACACTTATCCATCTATACCAAATCCAGGTGATCCAGTTTCGGATACCTGGGTTGTATATGAGAGGGAGGATATTGTGCTTAGAGAAGATAATAAGTTGTATCATGCAGGGGAAGCATTTACAGATGCAGGAGAAGTAATAGGACAATTTTCCGAAAGATCTTTTGTATTTAGAGAATTTACAAATTAATTTTTATTATGAATATAATTCTGACACTAGTTGCATTGGCATTTCCAACAGTAGAAGGATATCTAGCACTTAAGATTCTAGAAGGGAAAAATCCAGTTCTATGGAACGCCGAAAGGATATGTGCTGGGTTTTTACTCGGATGTAGCTTGAGTGGATTTTTGATTTTCTGGGGAGTGTTGTTTGGAGTGCCGCTTACCTTCTTGGGATTCCTCATAATTCATATTTTGATGATTGCAGGATTATTCTTTGTTTATCGGAGAAAATTTTCCCATTCGACAGGCTCAGGGCCTATGTCAATTTTCAATTTTCAATGTTGTAATTTACCAATTTTCAAAAAATATCCGATCTGGTTGAGAGTATTACTTTTTTGGATGATCATTTGGACTATTGTGAAAATAGGGGCTGGCGGTTACGACATCCTACATGCTCCTTCTTACTGGGATGATAACTATGCAAATTGGAATATGCGTGCACAGGTTTTGTATACCGAACAAAATCTTATGCTGCATTTAAATCCAAGCCATCCTTTGTATTTTGGAGGTAGGGCCGCAGGTTATCCTCTGACTGCCTACATTACTCGTATATGGATAGCTATGGTGAATGGAGAGTGGAGTGACAAGATTGTGAACAATGTGAGTTTTTTGTGGTTTATATCTTTCCTCACTGTTTTCTTTTCCTCTTTATATAGAAGTTTTAAGAATTCAAAATCTGGCGTTCTATGGGCAATATTTGGGCTCTACGCACTCGTAAGCTTGCCGCTATATTTAGTACATGGAACGAATCCATATACGGATGTGTTTATGTCGGGGGTTCTATTTATGACTATGTATTGGTTTTTTGAGTGGATGAGAAGTAAAGGGAAAGATTCTGATTCATGGCTTAATATTTTAGGTTTTGCAGCTGCGATGATGATTTATATAAAAAATGAGGCGTTGCTTATATTCTTGCCACCATTTTTAATTTTATTTGCATTTATTTGCTGGAGAAAAGTTCGGAACCCCGTAAAACAGATACAGTCTTTGGTCAAAATACTGTTACCAGTAACATTGGTAGCTGTGCCGTGGAGCGTTTTCAAAATTACTCATAATCTTGGATTTGCAAATAACACTAGTGTGAGTGGCGCATTTTCTCTTACTCCAGATCCAAATGTCCCATCTGCGATATTTCATGATCTTATGTATACCGGTAGCTTCTCGATTTTGTTCCCATTATTTATTCTAGTAATTCTAATGTCTTGGAATATTTGGAGAAGATCTTATATTGGAATATTGGTTATATTTCTGCTTACAGTTTTTGCTGG
>JABICL010000019.1 GCA_018652265.1 Candidatus Peribacteria bacterium | reverse complement strand
ATCTCTTTCTGCTATAAAAGGAGTTGGTAAAAAAATGGCAGAGAAGCTACTTGTAGAACTTGCTTCCCTAGCCGAGAAGGGGATTCTCGTTGAATCATCTGGTGATCCTAAAGTAGGACTGGTCGATGAAGATGCTTTGGAAGCTCTTGCAAACCTTGGTTACGACAAAAAGACGATCATAAAGAGGCTTCAAGAAGTAAGTGAGGCGAAAACTACAGAGGAAAGAGTTAAGAAAGTCTTACAATCCCTTTAACTTTCGTTATCTTATTCAAGACCAATATCCTTCAGCTTTTTCCTATAGGAAGATTGTAATGATTCTAATTCATTTTTATCTTCTGCACTCAGGCTACCTTCGCGATGACTTTTTATTAGTAGATCCCATATTTTGCGATTTGTTTCTTGCAAGCTATCCATTGCACTGCCATGTTCAGTCTGTAAAGAAAAGAACACTTCCCAGTAAGCATTATGCCATGCCTGCCATTTAACTGAGTTTGTTCCTACTATCGAATCATCTTCATTATTCAGATTTCCTGCAAAATGTTTATAAATCAAATCCCATTGTACAGGTGGACCTCCTTCGGCCAGTCCCTCTCGTAGTTCTGATACCATTTTCTCAAATTTACTTGATTCTGTTTCCATGATTGTATTATACAATACTATATTGCAATATGCAACTGATGTGCAAAATACTATTTCGAAATACAATTCTCTGAAAAGTAGCAACTCGCACTTTTTGCTATTGATGTGATAGAGTGTGAGTCCGATGATATCTCTGGATATTACAAATACGCTGGCAAAAGTAGTTACTCCAACGCGTGGAATTCCTGAGCAGGAGTTTCGTACTATGGAAAATACGATAAAGAGCTACGTCGCAGATTTCAATACAGAGTGCGAGGCAGGTGGTCACGAATGGGCCAAATCTCCATATGATGAGGAAGTTATTTCTGCAGTTGAATCTTATGTGACAAGTATTCAACACTTGCCAATAGAAACAGTACTTTGGGTGGGAATAGGTGGATCGGGCCTTGGTCCTAGAGTTATAAAAGAAGTATTTGAAAATGTGAATAGTCCAGAACTTATAATCGTAGACACGGTAGATCCTGCGGTTATAAACGAAGAGCTTAAGCTTGTAGATTGGAGAAAGACCCTTGTGGTAGTAGCTAGTAAGTCTGGTGGAACTCTTGAGCCTATGAGTGTGTTCTTTCTTTTTGAGCAGAAAATAAAAGAAGTACTAGATGAAGATGCGGCGTCACGAATAGTAGCAATCACAGATCCAGAAGATGGAGTGCTGAAAGCATATGCAGATGAAAAGGGATATTCGACTCTGCCTATAGATTCTGGAATAGGAGGTAGGTACTCAGTATTTTCTCCGGTTGGACTTCTCGCTATGCAATTGCTCGGTGCAGATATACGTGCATTTGTTCGAGGAGCTCAAGAAATGGATGAAATTTGTAAGTCTTCTGATATGGGAGAAAATTTAGCTGCGCAACTTGCAATGGTTCAATTTCTTCTAGATACAAAAAGAAATTATGTAATACGTGTGATTATGCCTTATGCAACTAGACTTCAGTCTCTTGGTAGATGGGAGCAGCAATTAATTGCAGAGAGTTTGGGCAAAACAGAAGCCTTCGGTCCATCTCCTATGGCAGGAATAGGAACACAAGATCAACACTCTATGCTTCAGCAGTGGATGCAAGGAAAGCGTAATGCATGGCACTTATTTATAAGAGAAGACGAGAAAGAATATGTACAGTTGCCTGACGTAGAAGTGGAAAGTCTTTCTTATCTTTCAGGTAAAGGCTTGGGTCAAGTTTTAGATTCTCTGTATGAAGGAACTGCACAATCTCTTACGGCAGCCAAAAGACCAAATGCAACTATCACTTTACCTAGGCTCGATGAATATCATCTGGGACAGTTATTTTTTATGTTTATGACTGAAGTAGTGCTACTTGGAAAACTCTACAGAGTAGATCCTTATGGTCAGCCAGGAGTAGAAATGGGGAAGAAGATTGCGAAGAAGATATTGGGTGCGTCCTAGTGTAATCTTAGCCACAATTTCTAGGTTGCTCGAGACATCCTTAATCGCTAAATTATTCAGTATTATGTCAGATATAACAGATTCAAATTTCGATGAAGAAGTTCTAAAAAGTGACATTCCTGTCCTTGTAGACTTCTGGGCTCCATGGTGCGGACCATGTAAGTCTATGCTTCCAGTTATAGAAGAAGTTGCTGGTGAATACGAAGGAAAAGTGAAAGTTGTGAAGGTAAATGTAGATGAAAGTAGCGAAAAGCCACAACAATTTGGAGTTATGAGTATTCCTGCATTCTTTATCTTTAAAGGAGGTGAAGCTTTCGATTCCTTTACTGGAGTTCAGACAAAGGATTTCGTAGCAGGTAAATTGGACAAGGCATTAGAGTAGGCTGTAGATTATTTGCTATATGTTCAAAGGAATTCTTGCAATTGTAGGTGCGTTTCTTCTTATCAAGTATCGTGTGAAAGTTGTGGATACAACTGGTAAGTTTGGTTGGTGCGAGAAATATTTGGGTCCTGGAGGGACTTATCATTTCATGATCGTCTTTGCGATTATTTTGTTTATCTGGGGAGTTGCAAAAGCAACCGGTACAGATGATGTACTACTTGGTCCACTTGCTAACTTCTTTGATCCTGGAGGGGGTGGGGGAGAGGTAAAGAATGAGTGGGATTTCTGATTAGTATATTAAACAATATTTTTCATTTCATAAATGGGGTCTGACCCCATTTAAAAATCTGAAAATGTGTTATGGATATATTTTGTCTTTTCTGTTCAAAAGTAGGGTTTTTGCATGTAGAATCTACGGCGGTTTGGGGCTGTAGCTCAGCTGGTCAGAGCACCGCGTTTGCAACGCGGGGGCCAAGGGTTCGAATCCCTTCAGCTCCACCATTCGACTCGCGCCTCCGGCGCTTGCTCATGGTCCTCGCCGCTTTGCGCCTCGGGCCACATTTGTGAGTCGAATGACCCTGAGTGAACGGAGCGAAGCGTAGTGAATCGAAGGGCCATTATCAAACAAGCCATCAAGTAAGAAGGATGACTAATTCCAAATGGCTGAGCTCTTCAAATTAATATGCTACCATGTGGCGTATGAGTGAAGCAGAAACAGATAATGCAGATAGTTTGGAATCTGAAACAAGCCTTGATGAAAGTGCTGCACACACAATGATGCAGGCTCTTGCTCGTGGATTTCAGGCTAATATGGGAGGCGGTACAACTGTCAGTACAACTCCAAGTGCAGCTTTGTTTCAGAAAGGTACGGAAATTCTTGGGCCTGAACTTGGTGCATTTGCAGGTTCGGCAACACGTGGAAAATGGGTTGAGCAAATGTTAGTTTCTGAGTGTAGTACAGCACGTACTGCTGTTCAGCTTCTTGATAGGCCTGTTAATAAGAGAAATCATCCTAGATTGCGAGAGGAGATTGATTGGATTGAAGAGTATGGAGATAAAACCAATTTAGCTGTAAGAACGTTGCTTTCAGAACTTTATATGGCTGTTGGGGAGCAGGAAAAAGCAGAAGAAGAATATCGATCTGCTTTACGTATGCAAAGAGAAACTTGTCCAGAAGTTGCGATAATGCAATAACTCTCTAATAAGCATCATAAACACCCTTTTGTATCACTTCTGTAAGGAGTTGACATAAACGTGAAAAATGGTAGGATAGAAATCCTATGACTAATCACGTATTATTCTCTTGGGAGGTAGATGGTGGATCTGCAATAGATGTTATTAAGCTGATGTTTCCAGAAACAGAAATATCAGGAAATAATGCATCTCTTGTTATCACAGCAGACGTTTTGAAAGAAACTAGATTTGCTTTTTCAAGATTAGGTATTAATTTCAAAGAACTTGATTTGTATGAATTAAATGTGAGCTAAGCAAATTAATTAGAATAGAAGAATTTGTATCCCAAAGAATAAGTAGAACCAAATGATAAGTAGAAAATTGTTATTAACGGCTATAGTTCTATTTCTACCACAAACAGTAGAAGCTCAAGTTCGAGATCCGATAGGCTACTGTCTTACTCAGCCTATAAATGTAATTGATTACAAAAGGCCATGTGGAGGAGGTGGATTAAGTTTTGGCGGAGGTGGTAGCTCTTCTTCTGGCGGAGGTGGAGGATCTAGAAGTTTGCCT